>JAYVYF010000270.1:0-11623 GCA_043784585.1 Burkholderiales bacterium | reverse complement strand
TGGATTTGATGCGGGGTGGGAAGAAGCCGCCGCTGAGAGATAATTCGGCTTAGCCAGTTGATTCAGCAGCAAGCCAGATTGAACAAATTTTTTCCAGAGAATACCAGTACAGGATATTCTTTTAGTGTATTGCCTTATCTGCATTATTGGCAAATATCCTTGCATTAATTTTCTGGTTTCAATTTTCAGCAAAATCCCCTTACTCTGAAGCGCTTGTCGCGTTTTCTATTGCCATGTTGGCATGTTGGCAGTTGCATTCTGGCAATTTGATATCTCGATAATTTTAGGATTTGGTCAAGGCTGCATTTTTGCAACATGGTCGTGGTACGCGCCTGATGATGCCTTTGATTCCGGGCGCGCCAAAAGATAGGGTGCCCCTCAAATGACCTGCCGCTAAGTTCTCAGTAGAGCAAAACGCAGTTAGAAACAGCCTTGGGAACAGCACTTTTAATCGATCAGAAGTAGGATGGGTTGGGTCCACGCAACATACAGCATATAGAGCCAATAGATCAGCGCAGGATAGAGTTGCACCGAAGCCCGCATCGCGCTACTATCTATTTATGCAATCGCAATTTCAAATTTCAAATAGCCTCATTTCAGCAGCGCCTTCTCTGGGCCTTTTACTGCTGCCAGTTGCACTGCTGCGCCCGGCGCGCATATAACTCCCCCACCCCTCGTATTCGCATTCACTCTCGCTCATCTAAGATGATTGAGCAAAGATTCTATTGGTATAAATTCGTTCGGAGATTCCCTTGGATAAATTAATCATATTTGATACCACGATGCGCGACGGCGAGCAGAGCCCGGGCGCGTCCATGACCAAAGAAGAGAAAGTTCGCATCGGCAAGCACTTGGAAAAAATGCATGTTGATGTCATTGAGGCTGGTTTTGCGGCGGCGAGCCAAGGCGATTTTGAGGCGATTCACGCGGTTGCCACGGCGGTGCGTGATTCAACGGTGTGTTCACTAGCGCGGGCACAGGCGGGTGATATTCAAAAAGCGGGCGATGCGATCAAACCTGCTCAACGTGGCCGCATTCACACTTTTATTGCGACCTCATCGATTCATATGCAGCATAAATTGCGCATGACGCCAGAGCAGGTATTGGCGACCGCAATTGACTCGGTCAAGTTTGCGCGCACGCTGACCGATGATGTGGAATTCTCCGCTGAAGACGCGGTGCGCTCGGATATCGATTTTTTGTGCCGCGTGTTTGAGGCCGTGATTAACGCCGGCGCGCGCACCGTCAACGTGCCGGATACGGTGGGCTATTCGACACCAGATCGCGTCGGTGAAATGTTCCGCCAACTAATTTCCCGCGTGCCGAATGCCGATAAGGCCGTCTGGTCGGCACATTGCCACGACGATCTTGGCATGGCAGTGGCGAATTCGCTGGCGGCGGTGCAAGCGGGCGCGCGGCAGGTGGAATGCACGATCAACGGGCTAGGCGAGCGCGCGGGCAATGCATCGCTCGAAGAAATCGTCATGGCGGTTCGCACCCGCAAAGATATTTTTAATGTGGAAACCAATATTGATGCAACGCAAATTCTCGCTGCTTCGCGGATGGTGTCGACCATTACCGGTTATCCGGTGCAGCCGAATAAAGCAATTGTCGGTGCGAATGCATTCGCGCATGAATCAGGCATTCATCAAGACGGCGTGCTGAAGCATCGTGAAACTTATGAAATCATGCGTGCGCAAGATGTGGGCTGGAACGCGAACCGGTTAACGCTCGGCAAACTCTCCGGGCGCAGCGCATTCAAATCACGATTGGGTGAATTGGGCATCGTGTTGGAAAGCGAATCGTCGCTCAATATCGCGTTTAAAAAATTTAAGGAATTAGCCGATAAAAAACATGATATTTTTGACGAAGATTTACATGCGCTGGTGTCTGATGAGGCGGTGACGCCAGAAGCCGAGCAATATCGGCTGGTATCGATGACGGCGCACGTAGAGACTGGCGAAGAACCGTATGCAAAATTAGTGATCGCCGATCATGGCGCTGAGGTGAAGTGTGAAGCCAAAGGCGCGGGGCCCGTGGATGCGACTTTTAAGGCCCTTGAATCGATCGTCCACTCGCAATCGGAATTACTGTTGTATTCGGTCAACAACGTCACCAAAGGCACCGATTCGCAAGGCGAGGTGACCGTGCGCCTATCCAAAGCAGGCCGCATTGTGAATGGCGTGGGCTCGGACACCGATATTGTGATTGCCTCGGCAAAGGCGTATTTGAATGCGCTGAACAAGATGGCGTCGAAGGCGTTGCGGGTAAATCCGCAGGGCGATTAAACCCGCACTTGACGGTAGCGACTCCATCCCGACCTTTCCCTGTAGCCACGGAAAGGAGCAAAACATTCGCACTGGTTCTACATTCTCGAGAAAATCGAGATTCCGCTTTGTGAATCTATAATCTGGTTCTTGCTGGCGACAGATTAAGCGACACATCAAGCAAAACGTGGCACCTCAAAGCGTGTGCCGCTCTTCATTCTATTTTGAGTACACTCCATGAACGAAACATCCGCGCTCCTAAAACAACTCGGCGTTGATCTTCACGCGCACGCGGGTAACGACATCACCGCACGCTCACCCATTGATGGCGTTGCCGTTGCAACCCTGCGCGCGCGCACTGCTTCGGAAGTTACAGCAGCGATCGCAAGATCACACGCCGCCTTTCTTGCGTGGCGCAATGTACCCGCGCCACAACGCGGCGAGCTGGTACGATTACTGGGAGAAGAATTGCGCGAGCACAAAATTGCGCTGGGCAAATTAGTCACCCTGGAGGCTGGCAAGATTGTGCAGGAAGGCTTGGGCGAAGTGCAGGAGATGATTGATATTTGTGATTTCGCGGTGGGTTTATCGAGACAACTTTACGGCCTGACGATTGCATCGGAACGCGCGAATCATCGGATGATGGAGCAATGGCATCCACTGGGCGTGGTGGGCATTATCAGCGCATTTAATTTTCCAGTGGCGGTGTGGGCATGGAATGCTGCGCTGGCCCTGGTGTGTGGCAATTCTTGCATGTGGAAACCATCTGAAAAGACACCGCTGACGGCACTTGCCACACAGGCGCTGTTTGAACGTGCATTGAAAAAATATCGCGACCAAGGTCACGCGGCACCGGATGATCTCTCACAAGTTGTGATCGGACTGGCGAACGTGGGCGAGGCGCTGGTGAGTGACGCGCGCGTGCCGCTAATTTCAGCCACGGGTTCCACACGAATGGGCCGGGCGGTGGCGGCGAGCGCAGCGTCACGATTTGCGAAAACGATTCTGGAACTCGGCGGCAATAACGCGATGATTATTACGCCCACTGCCGATCTTGATCTGGCATTGCGCGGGATTTTATTTTCGGCTGTCGGCACCGCAGGGCAGCGCTGCACCACACTGCGCCGTCTGTTTATTCATGTGTCAATCTACGATAAATTGGTGCCGCGTTTGAAGCAGGCATATGCGTCGGTTCGGATCGGTAGCCCGCTGGATGCGACCACGCTGATCGGCCCGTTAATTGACGAGGCTGCGTTTAACGGCATGCAGGTGGCGCTTTCTACTGCGGCGCAAGACGGTGGCGCGGTGTTTGGCGGTGAGCGAACGCAAGCCATACAACACGCAAATGCGTTTTACGTGAAGCCTGCATTGGTTGAGATGACCTCACAAACAGCGGTTGTAAAACACGAAACGTTTGCGCCGATTTTGTATGTGTTGAAGTACGAAAATTTTGATGACGCGGTTCAGATGCAAAACGATGTGCCACAAGGATTGTCGTCGAGCGTGTTTACCAATGACGTTCGCGAAGCCGAGAAATTCATGGCGGCGTCGGGTAGCGATTGCGGCATTGCAAACGTGAATATTGGCCCATCGGGGGCCGAAATCGGCGGCGCATTTGGCGGCGAAAAAGAAACCGGCGGCGGTCGCGAATCCGGCTCGGATTCGTGGAAAGCATATATGCGCCGAACCACCAACACGATCAATTACGGCAAGGATTTACCGTTGGCACAGGGCATTAAATTTGATTTTTAATCATCACGCCGAACCCAACATCTTGCGGTCATTCCAAGCCGCTTTTGCAAGAGATTAATGGTTGCAATTTACAGTGTGACCTAATGCAGATCCCTCACAAAAGTGTTCGGGATGGCATAAATCGATATCAGAAAACCGTGCAATCTGGCGATATAAAATATCAAGATACCCGCCCAGCGTACCGTTTGAGCATTTTTTGCTCTGAACGCCACGCCGGATATGGGGTTTGATCGCTGTCAAAATGTACTTCACATCCTAACGCGGCATCAGCCGGGTCAGTTCGTAGCCAATTTTTCGCGCGAGCTTGACGCCTTCATCCTGCCCCAGTGCGGCAACCAATATCTCTTCGATGTCGCGCAATTTCAGACGGAGTTCGAGCGCGGTGTTGCAGCTTTCCACTTCGGCAACGACCGTTTCTGAAAATGCGCCCAGACATTTGGCAAAGTTCGCCTGAATTGCTTTTTTCACTTGTAAAAAATAGGTCGGGTCATTCGCACGCGCAACGTATCGGATGATATTTGCCGGGAGTTCATCGCCGCTGAGCGCCTCAATGTAGCCGCCAGCTACGAGCCTCGCCAACGCGATTTCCGCCTCACCCGGCCGCATGACGGCAGACAGCTGAGCAACGTCCTTCACGCCATCTACAAAAAAAAGTGGACGCCGCAATCGCTGCTCCAGACCGTGAACGCGCGTTTGCAGCTCCTCAGCTCCTTTTGCGGTTTTACGATAAATGGTGAGTTCGTTGGGTTCCATGATTCTTAGCGTGCTGGATGCGAAATTGAAGTGATAGCAGACGCCAATTTTTCCGCTGAGCCTGTATAACTTGCCGGCGTTAAGTTGTGCAGCGTGGCTTTATCCGCCGCCGAGATGGGCAGCGTAGCGACAAACGCTTGCATGGCCTCCATCGTCAAGCCGCCCTTGCCTCGCGTCAATTCCTTCAATTGTTCATACGCATCGGCGATGCCATATTTGCGCATAACGGTTTGAATCGGCTCGGCCAACACGTCCCAGTTTGCATTCAAATCCTCGGCCAGCCTCGCCGGATTTATTTCCAGCTTGTGGAGGCCGCGGGCGAGTGATTCATAGGCCAATAATGAGTAGCCGAACGCGACGCCCATGTTGCGCAAAACCGTGGAATCGGTCAGATCGCGCTGCATACGTGAGATCGGCAGCTTCTCTGCCATATGCCGCAGCACCGCATTGGCCAGACCTAAATTACCTTCCGAGTTTTCAAAATCGATCGGGTTGACTTTATGCGGCATGGTCGATGAGCCAATCTCACCCGCTTTGACGCGCTGCTTGAAATAGCCAAGCGAAATGTATCCCCAGATGTCGCGGTCAAGATCAATCAGGATGGTGTTGACGCGAGCCATCGCGTCGAACAACTCAGCCATGTAATCGTGTGGCTCGATTTGAGTCGTGTACAAATTGAATGTAATGCCGAGACCCTCGACAAACTTCTGCGCGAATGTTGCCCAGTCGAAAGTGGGATATGCGGAAAGATGCGCGTTGTAATTGCCCACCGCGCCATTGATTTTACCGAGTACCTCAATCCGGGCAATTGATTTTTTCGCACGGTCCAATCGATATGCCACGTTTGCCATTTCTTTGCCAAGCGTGGTGGGTGTGGCGGGCTGACCATGCGTGTGCGCGAGCATTGCGGCGTTTGCGTGCGCATGCGCAAGTGACACCAGTTTTTCCTGCAGCCCGTCCAAAACCGGCAGCAGCACGTCATCACGGGCCGCCTTTAACATCAGTGCATGCGAGAGATTATTGATGTCTTCCGAGGTACAGGCAAAGTGTATGAACGTTTTAATCCGTTCCACCTCGACCTCATTCGCAAAAGTTTCGCGCAGCCAATATTCGACCGCCTTGACGTCATGATTGGTGGTGGCCTCGATTGCTTTTACACGCAGCGCGTCAGTCGGCGTAAATGCGGCCGCTCGCTCGCGAAGCGTCAAAATAATGGCCGCTGAAAGTGGCGTGCATTCCGCAATGGCAGGATCGAGCGAAAGCGCAATCAGCCATTCCACTTCGACATGGATACGCATTTTGATGAGTGCAAATTCGCTGAACGTTTCACGTAGCGCAGCTACCTTTTTTTCGTAACGGCCGTCCAGTGGGCTAAGTGCGGTAATGGCTGAAAGTGGAAGCATGCGGGGGAAATTCCGGTTGAAGAAGGAAAAGTAAAATTAATGAACGGCAACGTAAAATAGCTTGGCGGGCTCACTATTTCTAGTCAAACCTTAGTCGACCGCACAACACTAAATTTTATCATGGCGGTATTGCAAAAAATCCGTCTGCCCGCTTCCGTCTGCGAGCAAGACGAAACGCCGCGACAAACCAAGATTAAGCGGTCTGCATTTACCTGCGTCCGAGAAGGCCAATGCTATAATTCACAACAAATAAAACATCACTTTTGCTTTTTAAATATCAGGACCTTAATGAAATTACTTGCCTCTTTGACCAGTCCATATGCACGCAAGATTCGCGTGGTGCTGATGGAAAAGCGCATTGAGGTCGATTTGATTGAGGAAAATATCTGGAGCGCGGAGACCAACGTAACGCTTCACAATCCGCTCACTAAAATACCAGTTTTGATACTCGACGATGGCACATCACTTTATGATTCACGAGTGATCGCGGAATTTCTTGACGGGATTACACCCGTAACCCGGTTGATTCCAGAAGGTGGCCGTGAACGCGCGATGGTGAAGCGCCTAGAAGCCTTGGGCGACGGTATCGCCGACGCGGGCATTGCGATTTTTATTGAGCGCAAACGCGATGCAGCACAGCAAAGTCAAGAGTGGATTGCGCGCCAAATGGGCAAGTTGGAAAGTGCTATCGCCGCGCTGGCACGTGAATTGGGCGACCGTAAATTTTGCCAGGGCGAGAACATGAATCTGGGTGATGTTTCGGCGGCCTGTGCAATATTGTGGCTGCAATTTCGCCTGCCCGAAATCAAGTGGCGCGATTCTTATCCAAATCTCAAAGCTTGGATTGAGCGACTGGAAGCGCGCGTTTCATTTATTGAAACCAAACCGCCCGGCGCATAGTTATCTTTAAGCTTAAAGCCGCGACTATAGATTGGTGTAATTCAGCTTGCCCACATCAATTACGCAAAATAACAATTAAAGGCGCTGCGAGATAATGCCGCCGCCCAGACAAATGTCACCATCGTAAACAACAGCTGATTGCCCCGGTGTGACCGCCCACTGCGCAGTTTCAAATTCAAGCTCAAAATCTTTATCACCCTCCGCGTGCAGTACACATGCTGCATCGGCCTGCCGGTATCGAGTCTTGGCACCGAATGCTGACGCTGAGCCGTTTATTTTAGGTGCGACACCCGATACCCAGGAAGCATCGTCGGCACGCAGACGGGCGTTGAATAAATGCGCATCGCCATGGCCCTGCACCACCATCAGCTCGTTCTTCTCCAGATTTTTTTCTGCAACAAACCACGGCGTGCCCTCGCCTGTTTTAGTGCCGCCAATACCCAGCCCCTGGCGTTGCCCAATGGTGTAATACATGAGCCCCTGATGTTTACCGAGGCGCTGTCCATCCACAGTCACTATGTTGCCCGGCTTGCGCGGCAAGTAGCGCTCGAGAAATTCGCGGAAGGGGCGTTCACCGATAAAGCAGATTCCGGTCGAGTCTTTCTTGGTCGCGTTAGGCAACCCTGCTTTCAAGGCGATTTTGCGCACCTCGGATTTCTGTATTTCGCCTACCGGGAAAACTGTTTTTGACAGTTGCGTTTGATTTAGCCGATGCAAAAAATAGCTTTGATCTTTAGTTAGGTCGAGGCCTCTTAGCAGCTGAAATTCTCCGACGACTTCACGTACTCTGGCGTAATGGCCGGTGGCAATCTGCGCCGCGCCTAGCGCCAAGGCGTGGTCGAGGAAAGCCTTGAATTTAATTTCAGCGTTACACAACACGTCCGGATTAGGCGTACGACCTGCCGAATATTCGCGTAAAAACGCCGCGAACACGCGGTCTTTATACTCAGCCGCAAAATTGACCGCCTCAAAATCAATGCCAATGACATCGGCTGCAGCGGCGGCGTCAATAAAATCTTGCCGCGTAG
Organism: Burkholderiales bacterium; assembly: GCA_043784585.1. Taxonomy (GTDB): domain Bacteria; phylum Pseudomonadota; class Gammaproteobacteria; order Burkholderiales; family Usitatibacteraceae; genus UKL13-2. Next base: position 3,520 of record JAYVYF010000270.1, on the reverse strand, counting down.
AACAATATTCGCCTTCGTCATCGTCTTCCCAATTCTTCATAAAAAGGCCGATGACGTCGTAGCCTTGTTGCTTTAATAGCAACGCTGAAACGGCAGAATCAACGCCGCCTGAAAGACCTACTACTATTTTTAATTTTGCCATGATGACGATTAAAGCAACCAGTTCAAGGATTCAGTAGGTCAATTGGGGAGATTAAACCAAGGAGCAAAGAAGGATTGAGAATTTCAAAGACATAAACTAAACAACCTAACAACAACCCAATAAAACAAAAAGGCGGAACCGAAGTTCCGCCTTTTTAGCTTTGCAATGATGAGATGTACCGCCGAGCGCGCCTTGGCGACACATCAAAATCAATTACTTGGCTGCTGCAGCTTTCTTGGCTCTTTTTTTGCCTTTTTTCTTTGCTGGCTTGTCAGCTTTGGCCATGTCGGCTTTAGCCATATCGTCTTTTTTCATTTCTACTTTTGCAGGTGCAGCGGCTGCTGGGGCAACGACTGGCGCTACAGGAGCAACTTTAGCGGCGGGCGCAGCGGCAGGAGCCTGAGCAACGGCGTTAAATGCAACAGCTGCGAACAAGGCAGCAACAACAGCGGACAGCTTTTTCATGGAAAATTTCCTTATTTGAGTGGTGAGTGACTAGCTAGTTAATCAATCTAAACAGGCATAGTGCCTGTCAAGGCAAATAACGAGTGGAATTATAGTCGGTTGACAGTATTTTGGGAACTTTTTCGAAAATTTCCGAATGAATGCAGATTATTCATTTTAAAACACGTTACCTCGAGCGCCCCGAATGACTTGTTGCAAGCGAGGCACAGGAATTTTGTTCGTGTTTCCTCAACCTCTAGTGGCTTTAACGAAGAGACGACAGATTTGGCTTACGTCAGCTTTGTTAGCGTTCCAGCTAATCAAGAAAATTTGCATTTCGCCATTGGCCGGATTTCAGTCCATCCACCCGCCATGCGCCGATTGCCACGCGTATCAGCCTCAGCGTGGGAAAGCCAATTTTTGCGGTCATGCGTCGCACCTGGCGATTCTTACCTTCGGCAATAACGATTTCCAGCCAGCTGGTAGGGATATTTTTCCGGAAGCGCACAGGCGGCGTGCGCGGCCATAACTGAGCGGACGAAGGTGATGCGGTTAGAACACGACCAAGTGCCGGTTGGGTTACGAAATCGCCTAGATCAATACCGGCCCGCAGAGGTGCAAGGTCTGCATCTGTGGCGGCCCCTTCGACCTCCGCCCAATAGGTTTTGGGTAATTTATGCGCCGGGTCGGTAATCATTTTTTGCAATTTGCCGTCATCGGTTAACAAAAGTAGGCCTTCACTATCAGTGTCAAGCCTACCTGCCGGGTAAACATTTGCGGCGTCAATAAAATCTTTGAGTGTTGGCTTACCTGCCGAAGGACTGAATTGGCAGATCACCCCATACGGCTTATTAAACAAAATCAACATAGATATCAAAGCAAATCAAATCAACATGATTCACCCGCAAGCTTCTAAAGAAAAACCCCTGCAACATGGGTTGCAGGGGTTTTCAAATCGGGACTCGCAAATAAATGCGGTTCGAATATGATTTTAGGCGTTGTTAATTTTTGACGCTTGTTTGCCCTTTGGACCTTGAGTCACTTCAAACGCTACTTTTTGGCCTTCTTTCAAGGTCTTAAAGCCGTTCATTTCGATCGCCGAGAAATGCGCGAACAAATCTTCGCTGCCGTCATCGGGTGTAATAAAACCAAAACCTTTTGCGTCATTGAACCATTTGACTGTGCCAGTTGCCATTGCAGTTGCTTCCTTAATTGAAATCGGGTCGGAGCGCCCGGAATCGTTTTGCTATCAAGGCCCGCAACTACGTAAATACAATGCAGTGAACCATGAAGCTAAACTCCAAATTTCCTTATACGTATCCTTTTTTTGAATGTCAAGCAATTGGACTCAGTTTTGCTTTGGTTGAGCCTATTTCGTTGCAAGCGCGCAAATATATTCACAACAATGCACCAAAACGGGCTTGAAAACAGCGCGCAGTTGTCCATATTATTGGCTACACTACAAGAATCATCGACACTTTAGAAATCGCATTAAATGGCAATTAAGCAACCAGGAAAACCCGGCAAAGGCGCGGGCCAGGATGAAACAGCGCTTGAGGAAAAACCGGCGCAAACAAAGCCACCATCAATGTGGCAGGTGGTGATGTACAACGACGATTACACGCCAATGGAGTTTGTAATCGATGTTTTGGAAAATTTGTTCGGCCATACACATGAGCGCGCCACCCAGATTATGTTGAAGGTGCACACCGAGGGACGCGGCATTTGCGGCATTTTCCCGCGCGATGTGGCGCTGATGAAAGTTGAGCAAGTGGGTGATTATGCCCGCCAGAATCAGCACCCCTTGCGATGTGGAATGGAAGAAATTTGAAACGAGGGGCTTGTTTTTGAAATTTGAGTTTTGAAATCCTGAATTTTTGAAATGCTGAAACTCTGTATCCAAATTAGTCGTCTGTTCGTTATATAGATCAGTTGGAATGCATAGTGCATTCTTGAAAGGGTAAAAATGATTGCTCAAGAACTCGAAGTCAGTCTCCACATGGCGTTTGTTGAAGCGCGGCAAAAGCGCCACGAATTCATCACCGTCGAACATTTATTGTTGGCCCTTCTCGACAACCCGTCTGCGCAAGAAGTGCTCAAGGCATGTGCGGCTAAAGTGGATGAATTGAAGAAATCGCTGGCTGAATTTATTGAACAACACACGCCTATTGTGGCGGGTGATGGTGAGGTGAACACGCAACCCACGCTTGGCTTCCAGCGAGTGATTCAGCGCGCCATTTTGCATGTGCAGTCTTCGGGTAAAAAAGAAGTTACAGGTGCTAATGTACTTGTAGCGATTTACGGTGAAAAAGATTCGCACGCCGTTTATTATTTGCACCAGCAGGGTGTGTCACGGCTGGATGTGGTGAATTTTATTTCGCATGGCATCTCCAAAGCTTCGCCGACGGGTGAGAAGAAAGAGGAAACCGAGGGCGAAGCAGCAGAGGGTGAGCAAGCGGGCGGCGCGCTGGAAAGTTTTACCACGCATCTAAACCAGCAAGCCATCGACGGCAAGATTGATCCGCTGATTGGACGCGACAATGAAGTGGAGCGCGTCATCCAGATTCTCTGCCGCCGCCGGAAAAATAATCCTTTGTTAGTCGGCGAAGCCGGCGTGGGCAAAACTGCAATTGCAGAAGGATTGGCAAAGCGCATTGTCGACGGCGAAGTGCCGGACATTCTGGCCAAGGCGCAGGTTTATTCTCTCGATATGGGTTCGCTGCTCGCGGGCACTAAATACCGAGGTGATTTCGAGCAGCGATTGAAATCGGTGCTAAAGCAACTGGTTGAGAATCCAAATGCGATTTTATTTATTGATGAAATTCATACTTTGATTGGCGCGGGCTCGGCTTCTGGTGGCACGCTGGATGCGTCCAATTTACTGAAACCCGCTCTGTCCTCCGGCCAGCTCAAGTGCATCGGCGCAACAACGTA
>JAYVYF010000269.1:0-5268 GCA_043784585.1 Burkholderiales bacterium | reverse complement strand
GCCGCTTGAAGAGCGCATGACCGTCGAGCGTGATATGGTCACGCTTGATAATGTGATGCGAAAAAAACACCAGCAGATATTTATTCCTCAATTTCCCGCACTAGCCGCGATTGTGGAGGCGATGCGTGGTGCCTTATCGGGCAATTTGCCGCAACTGCAGCAGGCATTTTCAATCGCCGTTTCCGGCAATGCGACCCGCTGGAAGCTGCATCTGGTTCCGCTGGAGGCGAGTCAGTACGCCTATATTCACGCGGTGGATATGACCGGACGCGATGATTTCATCGATTCCATAGAGATATTCCAGTCGGATGGCGATCGCTCGCTGATGAGCATGACACGAGCCGCGCCGTAGTACGGTGATGCCGATATCCGCGTCCAAGAGGGCGATATCACGGACCTGGATTTTGCGGATTTGGGCCGCCCTTATTTGCGTGTCGGCCTGGATTGTGTTTCGGGCAGATTATCGAGCTGATATTTCGGCGTTTTTGCCCAAAAATCCCACCCCCAATCAGCAGTTGCTGGTGGATCAATTAAAAGATGGTGTCGTTTCGCGTCTCACGCTAATGGGTATTGAGGGTGCAGATGCTGCAACGCTGGCGCAACTTTCCAAGCGCGTGGCGGCGCAATTACGTGCCGACCCGCAATGGGCGAGCGTGAACAACGGCGAGGCGGTCGGGATTGAGCAAGACGGAAAATTTTTACTCGATAATCGATATTTGTTATCCGATAACAACAAACCTGCGACCTGGACGGTGGCGGGTTTGCGAACCGCACTGAATGAGTCGAGGCAAATGCTGTCGCAAAACGCGGGCTTGTTTGCGAAAGAACTGGTGCCGCGCGACCCGACAGGCGAGGTCATGCGCATGCTGGACGATCTGGTGATCAACAATGCGGTCGCGACGGTCAGCGGCGTATGGGTGGTGCCACGGATGGTGCCGGAGATTCGCCAAAACAAACAAAAGTGCGGACAGAACAACATTCAAGATTGTGAAAAAGACAGCCAAAACGCCTCAAGGGCGGTGCTGATGGCGCAGACCAAAGCGGCTGGTATCGATCTCGACGCCCAGCAGCGTGCGATGGAAGCTGCGTTGCGGGCGTTTAGTACCGCGAAGCAGGAAACCGCAAATGCTACTAATGCGAGCGTGCAACTCAGCGGGCCTGGGGTGTTTTCTGCGCTCAGTCGCGAACGCATCAAGAGCGATGCGACGCGTTTCTCCGCTATTGCGACTGCGCTCGTGATCATGCTGGTGTGGTGGGTTTACCGTTCACCACGCGTCATGGCGCTGGGGCTGCTGCCGGTGGCCACCGGCGTGCTCGTAGGGATTGCCGCAGTCGCATTGATTTTTGGTAGCGTGCACGGTATTACGTTGGGTTTTGGCGCGACTCTGATCGGCGAGGCGGTGGATTACGGCATCTATTTATTCACGCTCGTTGGGCGCGATAATCGGCGCGGTGAAAATACAAATAGCGCAACGCACATTGCAGAAAACAGTAACGCACACCACACCATGAAACTTATCTGGCCCACGCTGCGGCTCGGCGTCATGACATCAATTTGCGGATTCTCGGCCATGATGCTGTCAGATTTTCCAGGCCTGCAACAGTTGGGCGTCTTTTCGGTGGCAGGGCTGATCGCCGCCGTGCTAGTCACGCGATTTGTCCTGCCAAATTTGCTACCCAATGATTTTCAGGTTCGTGATACCTCGTTGGGTCAAAAGTTGGCCTCACTCGCTCGCGCCGCACCGCGAGTGAAATGGCCGCTCACACTTGCGGTGATCGCGCTGGTGGCTGCCGGCGTGATCAATCGGCAAACGATTTGGAATGACGATATTTCCAACCTCAGTCCCATTTCACTCTCTGAACAAAAGCGCGATGAAGAGTTGCGCACGGCATTGGGTGCGCCAGACGTCCGTTTCATGGTGGTGGCCGAAAGTACAGATTTGGAAACGACCTTGCAAGCCGCGGAAAAGACTGCCTCGGCATTGGTGACGCTGCGCGAAGCGGGCTTGATTAAATCGTTTGACACCCCCACTCAGTTTTTGCCCAGCGAGTCTACGCAAAATGCGCGCAAACAAGCCTTGCCCGCAATCGATGCCATGCGCACGCGACTTGACGAAGCGGTTGTTTCCTCGGGTTTTTCCAAGAACGTGTTTGAGCCGTTTCTAACCGATGTGGAGGCAACCCGATCCCGCCGACTGGTGCATCGAAATACCTTGGACGGCACGCAGTTAGCCACCAAAGTCGATGCGCTGCTGGTTCAAAAGCCCAACCGCGTAACGGCCATTTTGCCCATCCAGGGCATGCATGATGATGCAGAGTCGCAACTAAAAATTGTTGCGGCGGTCGGTGCATTGGCATCACCTAACATTCGCTTGATGGATATGAAAACCGAAACCAATGAGCTTTACCAAACCTATCGCCATCAGGCGCTCGTATATGCGCTGGCAGGGGTGATTGCGATTGCGTTGTTGCTGTGGATCACCACACGCTCAATAACTCGGACGGCAAGATTGCTGTTGCCTCTGGCTGCCGCAGTTATCGTGACCGCCGCCACGTTGTTGGCGTTGGGCGTCTCGCTGTCGATTTTTCATTTGGTGGCATTTTTGCTCGTTATCGGCGTCGGCTCGAACTATGTTTTGTTTTTTGATCGACAATTAACGAAAGATGGATCGATTGCACCTATCATGCTGTCGCTGGTGGTGTGTAATCTGTCAACGGTATTCGGCTTCGGCGTGCTGGCGCTTTCATCCATGCCGGTGTTAAAAGCGATTGGCGGAACGGTGGCCATTGGCGCAGTGCTTTCGCTCGTCTTTGCAGCTGTTTATTTGCAGCAAGCGACAACATTGTCAACAACGCTGCCCGCATCTTTGCCAGCGGCAGCACAGAATAACGAGTAGCTAATGCGCGGCGCAAAACGGAGTTTTCAATGCAACATCATCGCCAGCAGTGCGCCCATTATTTTTCTATTTGCCGGATTGATCTTAGGCTGCGCAGCACCCCCTATAAAAATTCCAATGGATCAAATCGAATATCCAGTCATGCCGAACCAGCGCGCTAATGCCCTTATGATTTTGATGGCAGGCGCGGGGGATCGCTATGACGCTTTTGAAAAATACGGCTATATTGCTGCGGCTCGCAAAGCCGGATTGAACGCCGATATTTTGGCCGTTGATGCGCACTACGGTTACTTTACCGAATTGACCGTTCGCGAGCGGCTGCATCAGGATGTGGTGCTGCCCGCCAAGGCGCGTGGGTACAAATGTATCTGGATGGGGGGCATATCGCTGGGTGGATTCGCCTCATTAATTTATGCACAAAAATATGCGGATCAGTTATCCGGTTTGGTATTGATTGCGCCCTACATTGGTAATCGTGGCACGTTGGCCGAGATTGAATCTGCAGGCGGGCTTGACAGATGGAACCCCGCCAATGTCCCTGATGATGATGAGCGGCAGTTATGGTTGATGCTTAAAAAATATCAGCCCGGCGTAACGCCCGTATTGCCGATACATTTGCTTTATGGTGAATCGGATCGTTTTAATGCGTTCCATAAAATGCTGGCTGCACGCTTGGACAAAAAAATGGTGCGCACGGTAGATGGTGGGCACGATTGGCCGCAATGGCAGTCCCTCTGGACCGAATTTGTGGCTTCAAACCCTATTGATTGCAAATCATAAAATAGACCAAGGATTAAAGCGTTGAATCTGAGTAAGTTCACATTAACCAATGCGCTTGGCGCGGGCAATGAAGCGACATGGTCGGCGATCGCGGCACGGCGTTCCGGGCTGTCACGTTGTGCGTTTGAAACCGCCGATATTGATACATTTATTGGCCAGGTGCCCGATGCTGCCTTGATGCCGTTGCGTGCTGACTTGGGCAATTTTGAGTGCCGCAATAACCGTTTGGCTCAGCTCTGCCTTGAGCAAGATGGCTTTGCTGAAACGATAGCAAGCGCGATTGAAAAATATGGTGCCGACCGCATCGGTGTTTTTTTGGGTACCAGCACCTCGGGAATTTTTTCCACCGAGCTGGCCTATCGGGAACGCGCAAAACATCAGGGCGCGCTGCCGCCGAATTTCCAATATGCAGGCACTCAAAACAATTATTCGCTGGCCGCATTTGTGTCTGCCTATTTCGGTTTGCGCGGACTAGCGTTTGTGGTTTCGTCGGCCTGCTCATCAAGCGCCAAAGTTTTTGGTAACGCCAGCCGCATGATGGCGGCAGGCTTCTGTGATGCCGCGATTGTCGGCGGTGTGGACAGCCTGTGCATGACCACGCTGTACGGTTTTCAATCGATGGGTTTGGTGTCAAATCAGCCTTGTCGGCCCTATGATGCGGATCGAAACGGGATTTCAATTGCTGAGGCCGCCGGGTTTGCGTTGCTTGAAAAGAGGGTGTCCTCAACACAGGATATTCAAGTTTTGGGGGTGGGCGAAAGCAGCGATGCCTACCATATGTCATCCCCGCATCCGGAAGGGCGCGGCGCACAAAAGGCGATGCGTGAAGCACTTGCCCAAGCCCGCATCATGCCCGACGATATTGGCTACATTAATCTGCACGGTACCGCGACGAAGTCCAACGACGCGGCTGAGGGCGCGGCGGTGGCGGCATTATTCGGCCAGAAAACCCCTGCCAGCTCCACCAAAGGCTTTACCGGCCATACGCTGGGCGCAGCCGGCATTACCGAGATCGCGATTGCGGCCCTGGCTTTGCAACGTGGGATGATTCCGGGCAGTCTCAATACACAAACGCTGGACCCGGAAATCGCCATCAACTATCAACTCAATAACGCGCAAAGTAATATGCGTTATGCGATGAGCAATTCGTTTGGGTTTGGCGGCAGTAACTGTAGCGTAGTGTTGGCGAATGGTAAGGATATGGAAGAGCACGAGGACGAAATCGATGAAAGCGGAAAGCCCACGCCATGAAATCTTCGTTGCGGGTTTATGTGGAAAGCATTGGTTTGTTTGGCACAGGGTTTGAGAATTGGGTGCAAGGTGCGGCAATATTGCGTGGCGAGCAGCCATTCGCGGCAACCGATTTTCTGCTGCCTTCGCCAGAGTGGTTACCGCCTGCCGAACGTCGCCGCACCAGCGACATCATTCGTCTTGCTTTGTGCGCCGGGCGAGAGGCACTGACCGCCGCCAATCACGCAATCACCGACACGTATACCGTGTTTTCATCGTCGGGCGGCAGTGGTGAAGTGATTCATCAAATATGCGAATCACTGGCCGCACCGGAGCGCGAAGTATCACCGACACGCTTCCA
>JAYVYF010000268.1:0-2640 GCA_043784585.1 Burkholderiales bacterium | reverse complement strand
GTGCCGGTGAATGCGAGTGGCGCGCCCGATTTCGCCATCAACAGATCGCCCTTGATGAGATGGCCCAACTGAAAGTTCGGGTTTTTCTCAAGAACAATATCCATCTCGCGGAGCGCTGCGCGAATACCGCCTTCTCGCAACGTTTCCAACGCACGCACCAGCGCTGCTTCGACATCGTTGCTAAATGCGATTGATGCAATGGGCGGCGGTGTCTGCGAATAAGCGGAAGTGGGCAAAGAATATGCCAGGACCATCGCTATCGGTATGGCGACGGCTGATCTGGCAACGAGGGTCGACGATGCAAACTTCAACAACTTGGATGGGAGCATGGGTAGGAAAGTTCCTATGCAAATGGGAGCGACTCTTGGCATGAATGCAGGTGAGTGCAGGCGTAAAAAAAACAAGATAAAAAAGCGCTTAGGTCAGGTGAGTTGATAAAAATGCCGGATGCGTAGTACTGAAATTAATCGGCTAAAGCTCAACCTCCGCGCTCTGAACGGATCATCCATCTGTCAGCTGATTTAATTAGCTTCACCGTTTTTAAATTGTTGCTGGTGAATTTATCAGATTTATATTTTTGCTGAAAAACAGCCATCGCTTCGTTCCCATCGACCGTAATTTTTTGCATTTTCACATTCACGCTGATTGATGTTGGTGCTTCAAGACGCGCCCTGCGTTGCGCCTCCCACTCGGCGCGCGTCAGCTTGTCCGGAGTTTCAAAATCAGTTGAATAAAACGAAAGATATCCAAGTACGTCTTTGCTTGACCAGGCCGCTGCCCAGCTCTGAATGGCCGACGAAATCTGCCCATCAGCGCCGTCGTTCGCAACGATGGCCGTTGTCGGCAAGCTGGTAACGGGTCTGGCAGGGGTGGGCGCAGCCGCGGTCGGCGTTTTAGCCAGATCGGGCTTGGCAGGTGCAGCTGGCGTGGCGGTGGCTACCAATGTTGCACGCGGCGGCTGGAACAAGTCTTTTACCATTGCTAGTTTTGACTGCGCGGTGGCGTTGGTTTTATCGAGCTGTAACGCTTTGTCGTACGAACGCCGGGCGAGCTGCGCGTAAATGTCGCCTAAATTTTCATAGGCAGTGCCGTAGGTGGGGTGGGTATGAATCGCAAGTTCGAGGGCGGCTTTCGCTTTGTCGTAATTTCCTTGGCCCGCATAAAGCACGGCGAGATTGTTGTAGGGCTCTGGTAGCTCTGGAAAATCTTCCGTCAGGCCGGTGAAAAGTTGGATCGCATCTGCGATTCTCTTCTGCTCAGTAAAAATCAACCCTTTTAAGAAACGACCTTGCGCGTCTTTAGGCGACTGTGCAAGTACGCCATTCACTTTTACCAACGCGGCATCGAAACGGTTTTGCTGATACAGCTTGGAAGCATCTTTAAGGTCTTCCGCAGCGCCAGCGAATGCAAACGCCGAACAAAATAACAACGTCGCACAAACCGCACTGCGCGTAAAAATACAAATGAACATTGTTGTTCAATCCATTGAATTTAATAGTAAAGGCGCAGAAATAATGTCATGCATTCTACCAAGAATGGATCGCGCCTTCATGAATCTTGCAGATTTAATTCAATCGCTCACTCGTGCCAGGAATGCCCATTACGCTCGGTCATCGCGATCGAAGCACTCGGGCCCCAGCTGCCTGCTGAGTAGGGTTTGACCTTTTGTCCAGCACTTTGCCAGCCATCGATAATCCCGTCGAGCCATTGCCAGGCGGCTTCCACCTCGTCGCGACGCACAAATAGTGCAGAGTTATTCTTAAGCACGTCCAGCAACAAGCGTTCATAGGCGATGCGGCGACGCGTGTTGCCAAAGGCATCACTGACCGATAAATTCAGCGGCACCGGCGCGAGGGTGACATCGTTCATACCCGGCTGTTTGTGCATCACGGTAAGCGTAATCATTTCGTCAGGCTGTAGTTTGATCAGTAGTGCATTGGGCGCGAGTGTCGCGCCGATGTCCGCGAAGATGTTGTACGGCGCAGGCTTGAACTGAATCATGATTTCGCTGGAACGCTTTTGCAGGCGCTTGCCGGTGCGCAAATAAAACGGTACCCCGGCCCATCGCCAGTTATCGACTTCCACTTTTAGCGCGACAAATGACTCCGTGTCGCTGGCGGGTTTCGCACCGGCTTCTTCAAGATAGCCGATTGCCGATTCGCCGCCGCTGAAGCCGGATGTGTACTGGCCGCGCACGGTGTGCGTAGCGACGTTAGCGGCTGTGATCGGTCTGAGTGACCACAGCACTTTCACTTTTTCATTGCGCACGGCAGACGGCGTGAAACCCGCCGGTGGCTCCATTGCCACCAGACAGAGTAGCTGCAGCATATGGCTCTGCACCATGTCGCGCAGCGCGCCGGTGGCATCATAAAACGGCCAGCGGCCCTCAACACCGACCGCTTCAGCGACCGTAATCTGCACCTGCTCAATCGCGTTGGCGTTCCACAAGGGCTCAAAGATCGAATTCGCAAATCGCAGCGCCAGCAAATTTTGCACGGCTTCTTTGCCCAAGTAATGATCGATCCGAAACACCTGCCGCTCTTCAAAGGCGGCCGCAATTGCATCGTTGACTTCACGCGCCGTGTCGGCATTGGTGCCGATCGGTTTTTCAATCGTGATGCGCGATTGCTTATCGACCAA
>JAYVYF010000267.1:0-3420 GCA_043784585.1 Burkholderiales bacterium | reverse complement strand
AATTTTGTAGCCGAAAGGCGTGGCGCCAATTTTCGGTACGGCCAAGCCGCCAGTGGCAATAATCAGCGAAGCAGCAGAGAAATTTCCCTGGCTCGTTTGTATTAAAAACGCATCATTCTCCCGCAACACTGCGTCCACCGCGCACGGCATTTTCCATTGCACATGACCGCGATCACATTCAATTTTGAGCATCTGAATAATGTCAGTCGCGCTCTCATCACAAAACAACTGGCCAAGTGCTTTCTCGTGATATTTGATGCGATGTGATTCGACTAATTTTAGAAAATCTTGCGGCGTATAGCGTGCGAGAGCTGAGCGACAAAAATGGGGATTTTGCGATAAAAAATTTTCCGGCCTGGTGTGGATGTTGGTGAAATTACAGCGACCACCGCCGGAGATGCGGATTTTTTCGCCAAGCTTGTGATAGTGATCAATTAGCAACACCTCGCGTCCTCGTTGGCCCGCGACCGCCGCACACATCATGCCCGCGGCACCGGCGCCGATGACGATAACGTCAAATTTTTCGTTCATTTGTTACTTCGCCGCTTTAACCAAAACATGGCGCGGACAAGTCATCGGATGATCGTTGACCATGCCGGTTGCCTGCATAAATGCGTAGCAAATTGTTGATCCTATGAATGTAAATCCGCGCTTTTTCAGGTCTTTACACATCGCATCTGATGTAGTCGTTTTTGCTGGTATGTCCGCAAATGAGGGCCAATTATTTTGGATCGGTGTGCCATCTACAAACGCCCAAATGTATTGATCAAAACTGCCAAAGTCTTTTTGCACGGCGATGAAAGCATGTGCATTTTTAATCGCGCTGGTAATCTTTAAGCGGTTACGAACAATCCCGGGTTCCAGCATCAGCGCTTCCACTTTTGCGATGTCAAATTTTGCAACCTTGTTTACATCAAAATGCTGAAACGCTCGCCGATAGTTTTCTCGCTTTGCCAAAATCGTTGCCCACGATAAACCCGCTTGTGCGCCTTCAAGAATTAAAAATTCAAACAGCAAGCGGTCGTCATGCAGCGGCACACCCCATTCTTCATCATGATATTTGGTATCGAGCGGGCTTTTGTTGGCCCATGGACAACGTTCCATTTTGTTTTCCCTTTTTCCTGGCTTGCCTAAAACTTAAGTTTTTTCCCATAACCTGTTAGCTCAAGATAGCCCTGTCCGACACGCTGCTTATTGCGAATCAAATCGACCGCTCCCTCCCAATAAGTGATACCGGTTGATCGCGAGCTGTCGAGTTCCTGATCATTCATCCACGGTTTTAATTCGAATGTTTCACCCGCCGCGTCCACATGCATCGCAACCGGATAATTCGCGGCAGTTCGCGGGGAGCGCCAGGTTTCTATGGGCGTAAATGTAATTTGGTCGGGCGTCAATTTAACGACCGTGTGATCGGCCATCACCCGCGTGCCACCGGCCCAAATGCCACGTCCGTCGGTCGCGCGCATACGAAACGCCATTATTGCGCCGCCATCATCCAAATTAGCGCCCAGCCAATCCCAGCCAGACACATCGGCCGATAGTATTTCGCTTGACCATTCATGATCAAACCACGCCTTGCCGATCACTTTTTCTGATTTGCCATCGACCATAATTTTGCCGCTGACACTGACCTGTGCGAAGCTGGTGTAATAGCTGGCTTGGCCAACATTCGGGCCTTTTTGACTGTAGCCATTTACGCCTTGCAAGATTGGCGGCTGAGTGGGCGCGAGCACAAGATCAAGTGAGAAATCCCTGGACGTAACCCGCGTGGCAATAACGTTACCAGTCATTTTCATCGTCCAATTATTTAACGCAATATCCATAGCGCCAACCTTGATAACATTTCCAAAACCGGCGCGCGCCACCTTTTCATCGTGACGTAATTTGCCGTGGCTCGGGTCAGCAATGGCCGCGTGTGCAAATAAAATTTGTTGTGGCGCAAATTTCGATGGACTGTCTTCGCCAACGCCGGTGCGTGTGCGAAAAAATGTCACCTGAAAGCCAAGCGGCGTGCCGCTGCTGGTTTCAACATGACCGGTGACATACCACCACTCGCTGCGAAACGCCGGATGTGCGCCATGATCCCGGGGAAACATCAGCGCATGAGTGGGCGTGACTTCGGCAAAGCGAACCGGCTCGGCTAAGGCAACGCTGCTGAAAATAATAGAAAAAACTCCCCACGCAATGCGTATCATGCGTCCTCCTTCACGGCGGCAATCACTTGCTTGGACATCGCAAATTTGCCGCTCAGCACCGCAGCACCTGACGTGAGGATTACCAGTGCGACCGACAATACTGCCATTGTCACCCACGGAATATGCAGCTCCATGCTCCAGTGAAATGATTCACGATTGACGACAAAAATCAGGATCCACGCAATCGCCATGCCCAGCGCCAGGCCGATAGCCGCACCCAGCGCGCCGAGCAATGCGCCTTCAGCGCCAAGCAAAGACGCAATTTCGCGGCGCGAAACACCCAGATGTCGCAGCATCCCAAACTCGCGGCGGCGCGACCATGCTTGGGCAGAGAACGTCGCGCTGATTCCGGCCAAGCCGACAAATATTGCGGCGATTTCGAGTGCGTAGGTTACGGCGAAACTGCGATCAAAGGCCTGCAGTGAAAATTTGCGAATTTCCGCCGCGTCGGCGACATCTAGTTTTGCCGCAATCGGTAAATCGCGAATCGCGGCGATCACCGTTGCCTTGTTTGCACCTGCGGTCAGCTTCAGCGACACATCATTTATTTTGTCGTCCGCGGTCCATTTCAAATACACCGCACGATCCATCACCATCGCGCCAAAGCTGCGCGCGTAATCCCGCCAAACGCCCGCGACAAATACCTGGTGTGTCATACCGTCCAGCGGCAGCGAAATCGTCTGACCAGGTACATATCCGTATAAATCGGCGACGGCTTCCGATATCCAAATATCGGGTAACTTGGCGATATTGCCGTTAGCAGGTGCGCGTTTTAGCACGCTCAACGATGCTAATACGCTTTCTCGCAAGGGTCGGGTAATCAGCGTTACGGGTGGCTGCTCAGGCTTTGCCGCATCAAGTACGACACTTCGATAACGTAGAAAATCCGCGATTGCCACTCCTGAAATTGCCTGAAGCACCTCGCCAGTGCTGGTGCTTAGGGTATTGCTCTCGCCACTACCTTGACGCACATAAAGGTCTTGATTGAGCACGCCAACCAGCCATTGTTCAAGCGAGGATCGAAATGACACCACCATAATCAGCATCGCAATCATCAGCGAAAAACTCGCCACCACACCCGTGATACCTGCCGCCGATGGTCCGGGTGATTTTTCGATATGGCTAAGACTTAATTGCGCGATGAAATTTTTGGGTTTGGGGATGAGGGCAATAATTTTGGTGGACGCAATCGGCGATAGCGCCAGTACGCCCAGTAGCAGTGCAG
>JAYVYF010000266.1:0-3345 GCA_043784585.1 Burkholderiales bacterium | reverse complement strand
TTCAAGGTTTCGGACACTGCATTTCGATAAGCGCGCCATGCCGGAACCAGTGCGGCGAATATGGCAAGAACAAGTGCTGCGATGACTATTGCGACTTCTTCTTTAACAAACACCCATCCCGTGAGGTAAATGCGATGCGTCTTTTGAATTGCAAATCCCATCCACTCTGCGCCCAGATGACCTAATAACAGGCCCAGTATAACGCCGAGCAAACCCAGTGCAAACCCTTGCAGGGCGACGGTAAAAAATACCGTGGCGGGCGTGGCTCCCAGCATTCGAAGCAACGCCAAATCCTCGCGTCGTTCATTTAACGTGTTCATCAGGCCGATGAAGATGCCCAAGGCAGAACACACCATCATGATTGCCGCAAAAATTTTCAGCGTGGATACGCCAATGCCCAGCAACGCGAACAGCCGTGAGATCTCAATAGCGGGCGCCGCCGCCTGCATTGAGGTGGAGGCGTTAACCATGCGCGGGAATGAGGCAGCGGCAAGCGGATTGGAGTACTGAATGAGATAAGCGGTGATTTCTTTATCCGCGTCGTGTTGATTGTCGGGTTGGCGGTCGTGGCTATTCTGGTCGGCGCGCTCATGCCCGGCACTTTCGGCATTTTTTGGGGCGTTTACGGCAGTCCGTCCGAGCGCTCCGGCAGGCTCTTTCCCCCTTTGTTCCTGCTCATGGTCATGAACCGCCCAGATACTTTCCACACTCGTCAATATAAGTCTATCGGCAACCGTGCCGGTCGACTTTAGCAGGCCGACCACAATATAAGGATGTCCGGCATGGGTCTCGCCGCCTTCGGTCAGGCCATGCGAGCCTGCGAAGCGCTGGCCAATTCTAAGGCCGGTTAATCGCGCCACTTCTGCGCCCACCACGGCTTCCAGCGGCTTGGCCCATAGGCGCCCTTCGAGCAGCGTTGCGCCATAAAGATCGGCATAGACCGGCTCGGTGCCGACAATGCGAAAGGTCTTAAAGCTATCCCCCAGCGCCAGCGGGATCGCCAGCTTTACCTGCGGCGCTGAAATGATCGGCGCTGCCTCGGCGACCGGCACATTGCCGGTCGGTATGTCCATTTGAAACACCGACGACAAAATGAGTTGTAACGGGCTGCCCTTCGCGCCGATGACCAAATCAACGCCTGCGGTGTCGCGCTCCATCCGCTCTTCGGCCTGTGCCAGCGTCAGAATCAGCGCAATGATCGTGCCTACCCCCAAGCCCAAAAGCAGTATGTTCAGTAACGTTGGCAACGGGCGCTGGCGCAAATAGGCCCATGCAAGATTCAGCGCGGTGGCAAAAGATTTCATTTAGTTGCCGCCAGCTCATAGACCCGTGAAAATCGATGTTTTATCCGCGCATCATGGGTAGCCACCACCAGCGTTGCGCCATGCTCACGCGCCTGTGCAAACAGTAAATCAATCGCCGCGTCGCAATTTGCGTCGTCGAGCGCCGAGGTCGGTTCGTCCGCCAGCACAATCGGCGGACGATTGAGCACCGCACGTGCAATGGCCACGCGTTGCGCTTCGCCTTGTGAAAGTGCGCGCGGAAATTTTTGCGCTTTGTGTTCAATTCCGAGCGCACACAGCACGGCGCTGACGCGATTCAGATCCTGCGCCATTCCGGCGAGTCGCTGGGTGAGTAATAAATTATTTTCTACATTCAGCGCAGAAATAAGGTGAAGCCGTTGCATTACCAAACCAATTTTTTGGCAACGAAATTTATCGCGCTCACGCCCGGACAGCGCATTCAGGGTCGTGCCATCAATAACTATTTTGCCGCTGAACGGTAAAGCGAGGCCCGACAGCACATTGAGCAAGGTGGTTTTTCCTGACCCTGACGGACCCAGCAACAGCGTGTGCTCGCCTTGCGCAATCGACAGGTGCCCGATCTTGACCACACTTTGCCTGCCAGTCGAGGTGTCGTATCCGGCTTCGAGGTTTTCAACGGCGATCAGCATGTCTCAGCGTTCCTCCCTCGAAACCTAGACTATGCGGTAACGATCAACGCCGGCGCCGCTTCTGCTTTTTCATCCACCACGCAGTAAGCCAGACCTTCTGTAAAAATCCGCTTGGGCAAATTGCGACCGATAAAAACCATCTTCGACTCGCGTGCCTCGCCCGGAAGCCATGCCTTGCCGGGGCTGCCTCCCATGAGCATATGCACGCCCTGAAAAATCATCCGGTT
Source organism: Burkholderiales bacterium (assembly GCA_043784585.1). Taxonomy (GTDB): domain Bacteria; phylum Pseudomonadota; class Gammaproteobacteria; order Burkholderiales; family Usitatibacteraceae; genus UKL13-2. The sequence goes on along the minus strand of JAYVYF010000266.1, from coordinate 1,164 downwards.
GTCCTGACCGTCGATGCTTAATACGCCTTTGTAGCGCAACATATCCGCGCCGTAGGTTTGGATCAGCAGCGATAAGAACGCCTCGATTTTCTCCATATCCAACGGCCGCGCGTCTTTCCAGATGAACGACTGCACATCGTCTGAATGAGTGTGATGATCTTCGGCTAAAAATTCGGGCTCGATCTCTAGAATCGAATTCAAATTAAAACCGCGAATATCAAGAATTTCCTTGATATCTGTTTCGCCGAAATGTACTTTATGAAACGTCGCTCGCGGATTCATGCGCTTGAGCCGATCCATTAATTTTTTAGTTTCATCGTCCGCCACCAGGTCGGTTTTTGACAGCAGCAAACGGTCTGCAAAGCCAATCTGGGCGCGGGCCTCCGAGCTATCTGTGAGTTGCTGAGAAGCGTGTTTCGCATCAACCACCGTAATCACCGCATCGAGCACGTATTGATCGTGAATCGCTTCGTCCATAAAAAACGTTTGTGCGACCGGGCCGGGTTCAGCCATACCCGTGGTTTCAATAATCACCCGATCAAATTTTAGTGTGCCGGCTTTCCGCTTGGCCGCCAAATCACTGAGAATGCGCACCAAATCGCCGCGCACCGTACAGCAAATACAGCCATTGTTCATCTCGACAATTTGCTCATCCTTTTCCTGCACCAGGATTTCGTTGTCGATACCCTCTTCACCGAATTCATTTTCGATCACCGCAATTTTCTCGCCGTGGCGCTCGGTCAGAATCCGCTTCAGCAAGGTGGTTTTTCCGCTTCCTAAATATCCGGTGAGGATCGTCGCAGGAATAAGCTCGGTCTTTGACTTTTGCTCTTTAATTTCAGCTTTGGCTTGTGATTTGGCAGACATGCAATTGCTCCGTGTGTTTGAAACCTGGCTTGATATTTAATTTAAATATTTGAATAGATGGTCGCTACGTCTCGAAGTTCAAGGTGTTGATTCGACAGGTGGGTTCCAACCCGATCGGGAAGCGCGGTGGTTTCACCCAGCCACCCCGGCCGCGTCGTCCATAAACGATTTGAGCGTGTCGCGAATAAAGCTTTCATCCAGATCGCGGGTGATAAAAACAATCCGTGTTCGATGGTCGCTGTCCGGCCATGCGGGCAATCGTGCCGCAGGATAAATGGTGTGCTGCACGGCGTGAAT
>JAYVYF010000265.1:0-3739 GCA_043784585.1 Burkholderiales bacterium | reverse complement strand
CCAAAACCACCAGCCGCCCCAGCCTAATTCGTAATAAGCCCACGCCGAGCCGAGCGCGATGCCGATGGTGAGAAAAATCCACGCGGCAGTCGTCCAGGGGCGCGACCAGCGCGCCCAGGTCGCATCCAGTTTGCCCCCGAGCAAGGCCGCCACGGCGAATGCAAACGCGACAGAAAAACCCACATAGCCCATGTACAACATCGGCGGGTGATAAATCATGCCGGGGTCTTGCAGCAGCGGGTTCAAATCACGGCCTTCGATGGCGGCGGGAATAAGGCGTTCAAACGGATTTGAGGTGACCAGCATAAACAGCAAGAAGCCAATCGCGATCAAACCCATCACCGCGAGTACACGTGCAATCACTTCCAGCGGCAAATTTTTGCTGAAGATGGATACCGCGAATGTCCAGCCCCCCAGCATCAGCATCCATAGCAAAAGTGAGCCTTCATGCGAACCCCAGGTTGCGGTGATGCGGTAATAAATCGGCAACTTGGTATTCGAATTGGTCGCAACATTGGCCACCGAAAAATCGCTGCTAACAAACGAATAGACGAGGCAGCCGAACGCAAAAACGATGAACAAAAATTGGCCTTGAGCAAGCGGGCGGGCGAGGCTCATCATCCGCTCGTTGCTGCGAAAAGCACCTACCAATGGCACCACACCGAGGGTGACCGCGAGGCAGAGCGCCAGAATGAGTGAGAAGTGACCGAGTTCAGGGATCATGATTTTTTTGGCTCAGGTTAGGATTGTGGCTATGGTTTAGTGATGGAACCGGCTTGCGTGACGACCGCTTTTTGGCCCGCAAATACTTTGCCTTCAATCGGATGCCCGGCTTTTTTCAGCGCTTCGGCTGCTTCGGGAGGCATGTAATTTTCATCGTGTTTGGCGAGCACTTCAGACGCTTTAAAAACACCGTCGATGCCAATTCTGCCTTGCGCGACCACACCCTTCCCCTCTTTGAATAAATCGGGAAGGATGCCGGTGTAAGTCACCGGAATTGTTTTGGCGGTGTCGGTGACATTAAACTTTACCGTGAGTCCATCGGCAGTGCGCGCCAAGCTGCCTGCCGTGACCAAACCACCGAGACGAAAGGTGCGATCTTTCGGTGCTTTTTGCTCGGCTACTTCGGTCGGTGTGAAAAAGAACACCAGGTTTGAATTAAAGGCGCGCAATACCAGCGTGACCGCCACCGCAATGATTGCCAAGCCTACCGCAATCCACATAAATCGTTTATGACGGGCTTTCATTTCTTAACCTTTTTTAATTGCATGCGTAACAGCACAACCTCAACAATCATCGCCAAGGCAACAGCACCAAACGAGCCCCACACATAGAACGCGCGGTCACCCATCGAGAAAAATTCATTCCAGTTCAAGCGCCTACTCCTGACATCTTGAGCGAAGCCGTGGTGTGCAAATTAGCCACCCACGCGGCCTCGCCTTCACGTTCCAGAATAATCGCACGCACCCGCCACAGCACCACCGCAATTGCGTAGGCCCAGCAGGCGAAAGTCATGAGCAGCATCGGCGAGCGCATGGTGGGATCCATGCTGGAGCCCGAAGCTGCAACCGAATAGCCCTGATGCAACGTGTTCCACCACTTCACCGAAAAATAAATAATCGGCACATTTACCGAACCGACAATGACCAACAAAGCGCCCGCCTTGTCGGCACGCTTTTTATCATCGATGGCATTGATGAGTGCCAGATAGCCAACATATAAGAACAGCAAAATCAGGGTCGATGTCATCCGCGCATCCCAAGCCCAAAACGTGCCCCAGGTGGGCTTGCCCCACAACGCACCCGTCCATAACGCCAGCACGGTAAACATGGCGCCGGTGGGTGCCAGTGCCTCCATCATCATCGACGAGAGCCGGGTATTGAGGGTGAGCGCCATCACGCCATAGGCCGCCATCACCATATAAATCAGCATCGCCATCCACGCGGTCGGGACATGAATAAAGATAATTCGATAAACTTCGCCCTGCTGGAAATCAACCGGCGCGCTGAACAATCCCAGGTAGAGCCCCACGGCACCCAAAATGACGGCAATCACGGCGAACCATGGCGCTATTTTCCCCGCAAGCGGATAAAACGTCGAAGGCGATGCGTATTTGAAAATGCTCACGATATCTACTCGGTATTGATAAAAATTAATCCAATGAAATCTTGACGGCAGCAGCAACCGCAAACGGCGATGCCAACGCACCCAACAATAATCCGGCGCCCAACAGGGATAAATTTGCAGCGTAATCAACACCCGCCATTGACGCTTCCACCGCACCAGCCCCAAAAATCAACACGGGAATATATAAGGGTAGCACCAACAACGCCATCAGTATCGAGCCGCCGCGAACACCCAGCGTCAACGCCGCACCAATCGCGCCGACCATGGACAAAACCGGGCTTCCCAAAATTAGACTGGCTATAATCACGCCAAGTTCCTTCGTCTCCAAGCCAAATTGCAAGCCCAATACGGGCGCGACCAGCGCGAGCGGCAGCCCGGTCGTGAACCAATGTGCCAGCATTTTGCCGGCGACAATCGTCGCCATCGGATAGGGAGACATCGCGAGCTGTTCAAGCGTGCCATCAGCATAATCGCTGGCAAATATTCGCGGCAGCGTGAGCAATACCGACAGCAGCGCTGCCACCCACACCACCCCGGGGGCGATGCGCTTTAACAAGGCCGATTCGGCTCCAACCGCGAGCGGAAACAAACTCACGACAATGACAAAAAAAACCAGCGCCTGAATAATCTCACCACGACTTCGCACAGCCAGACGCAAATCTCGCTTAAAAGCAAGCAGGACGCCATTCTCCGCGGATATTGCCCGCATTTTTGGGGCCGTATTTGCGAGCGAATTCATGCCACTTCCGCCGCTCTCGCGGCTCCATTTATTCCCGCTAACGTAGCGGATGCCGTGACTTGGGGCGATTCAAGCGACGCTTGCTCATCCAGTCGTAGCTCACACAACTGCGCATCAATCTGAATGCTCAAATGGGTGGCAATGCACGCCATGCCGCCCGCTAAAAGATGTTCGTCGATAATGCGGGTAAACAACGCGACACCATCCGCATCCAGCGCATTAGTCGGCTCGTCAAGCAGCCACAGCGGCTTGTCTGCCAGCACCAAACGAGCCAAGCCGATTCGACGCTTTTGGCCCTGCGATAAGTGCCGCACGGGCAAATGGCGGCGCGGCAATAATCCTACTTTTTCAAGCGCGTCGACCTGCCTTTCCTCTGTCACGGTGACGCCGTCAAAACTCAACGCATCTGCCAAATTTTCCGCCGTCGTCAAATCGTCTTTTAGCGCGTTGGCATGGCCCAGATAAAGCGCGCTCTGGCGCAATTGAACGGAGGCCGTTTTACACACTGATTCATCGAAAATAATCACACCTTCATCAGCCTGAGTCAAGCCTGCCAACACGCGCAAAAGGCTGGTCTTGCCGCTGCCGTTAGCACCTCGCAAAATCAATGCTTCGCCGCTTTTGACTAAAAATCCCAGCTGCGTAAACAGCGGACGACTGCCACGTGAAAGCGTCAGGTTTTCGGCTCGCAAACTCAATGGCACAACCGCGGTCATCTCAAGGCAATCTCAAGGTAATACGCGCGAGATCGTCACGCCGATGTTGCTGGTGCCGGGGTTTCAGCGTGGCACTTTGACCCGCCAGATCGCCCGCCTGCGGCTGTGCGCCGCCCGATTTTGAGATTCGCGCCTCAATCGTCACCTCCGGAAAGGC
>JAYVYF010000264.1:0-5829 GCA_043784585.1 Burkholderiales bacterium | reverse complement strand
CCGCCATCCAGGTTTTTTTGGCCTGCAACGACAGGGACTCGGTGCTGAGCCGCGTGCCAATCGCCTCGCCGTTCATGAGGCGCACTAATACATCTGGTTCTCGTCCATGTGCAATCACGGTAGAGGCACCTGACAGGGCGGCTTTCTTTGCGGCGAGTACTTTCGTCAACATACCCCCGCGCCCCAGTGCGGAGCCCGCACCACCTGCCATTTGTTCGAGCAAGGAATCACCGGCGTTGGCGTCAGCAATCAGCGTGGCGCTCGTGTCTTTGCGTGGGTCCGCGCTGAATAAACCTTGTTGATCGGTAAGAATAATGAGCTCGTCGCCATCGATAAGATTGGTGACGAGGGCAGCCAGCGTGTCGTTGTCGCCGAATTTGATTTCATCCGTGACGACGGTATCGTTCTCGTTGATGACCGGGATGATGTTGAGATCGAGCAGCGTGGTCAACGTGGAGCGCGCATTCAAATAGCGTTTACGATCCGTCAGATCATCATGGGTAAGCAGCACTTGCGCGGTGCCGAGCGCGTGTTCGCGAAACGCTGATTCATAGACTTGTACCAGTCCCATCTGGCCCACGGCAGCGGCGGCTTGCAGGCGGTTCACTTCATGTGGACGCGTATTCCAGCCGAGACGCTTCATCCCTTCTGCTATTGCACCGCTCGACACCAGAATCACCTCATGACCGGCGTCAGCAAGCGCCGCAATTTGCCGAACCCATTCACGAATCAAGACATGATCAACACCAGCACCGTGATTGGTAATAAGGGTTGAGCCGATTTTGATAACAATGCGTTTAGCGGGTTTCATTTTTTGAAATGCAAGCATGAACGTGCATGACGAAGCAAAAAGTTCTCAAAGAGGTCGCCAATGCTAGGGTTTATATTTTTCTTCTAGCGTGGCGCGTGGTGGTTCCTGGTTTTTAGCGGCATCGCTTTGTGCTTTTATCTGCGCCGTTTTGAACGCATCGACATGCTCCATGATGGCAAATGTGAGTGCTGGGCAACCGTCGCTTTTCATTGCTGAAATCATGAAGTGCGGACCTTTCCATTTCAATCCTTTGATAATGGCCTTGACGCGCTTTTCAGCCTCGGCCGGTTCCAGCAAATCAGCTTTGTTCAGGATCAGCCAACGAGGTTTGGTAAACAATTCATCATCGTATTTCTTTAATTCGTTGACGATAGCCTTGGCTTCTTTGACGGTATCAGTGGTCTCGTCAAACGGCGCAATATCGACCAGGTGCAACAGCAAATGCGTGCGCTGCAGATGTTTTAAAAATTGATGCCCAAGCCCTGCGCCTTCAGCCGCACCCTCAATCAAACCGGGCACGTCGGCGATCACAAAACTCTTGTTGTCGGACACGCGAACCACGCCCAGATTGGGATGCAGCGTGGTGAACGGGTAATCCGCTACTTTGGGTTTCGCGGCGGAGACAGCGCGGATAAAGGTTGATTTGCCCGCGTTAGGCATGCCCAGCAGCCCGACGTCGGCCAATACCTTCAACTCGAAATGGATGTCCTTGGTTTGGCCTTCGGTGCCCTTGGTGGTCTGGCGGGGCGCACGGTTGGTGCTGGATTTGAAATGCAGATTGCCCAGGCCGCCGCGACCACCTTCGGCCACCAGCACCCGTTGCTTGTCTTGCGTCAGGTCGGCAATGATCACATCTGTGGTCAGATCTTTAATCAACGTGCCTACCGGAACACGCAACGTCACGTCATCTGCGCCACGCCCACTGCAATCTGCACCGCGGCCGGTTTCACCATCTTTGGCGCGAAAAATACGCGCAAATCGGTAATCGACCAGCGTGTTGATATTGCAATCAGCTATAACATAAATTGAGCCTCCACGACCGCCATCGCCGCCATCGGGTCCGCCAAAGGCGATGTATTTTTCGCGGCGCATGGAGGCTGAGCCGTTGCCGCCGTCCCCAGCGTGGACTTCAATTCGTGCTTCGTCGATAAATTTCATATTTTTACTTTATTTGCTCCTTGCAGAGCGGAAAACAGCGCCAAAAACAAAGCAGAAAAAAAGCCCCGAAGAAAAATCTTCGGGGCTTTTTGACTTGCAAATAGCCTTAAAAACTATGCCGGCTGAACAGCTTCAATCGTGATGGTGCGGCGACGTTTCTCGCCTTTGACTGCAAAAACGACTTTGCCGGTTTTGAGCGCAAACAAGGTGTGGTCCTTGCCCATGCCGACGTTTTCACCCGCATGGAATTCAGTCCCGCGCTGACGCACGATGATTGAACCCGCTGGGATTAATTCGCCACCGTAAGCTTTGACGCCCAACCGTTTTGATTCTGAGTCGCGGCCGTTACGTGAACTGCCGCCTGCTTTTTTGTGTGCCATGATTTAGCTCCTTGGTTCCGGTTACTTTGCCGTTTACTTCTTGACGCCGCCATCGAGCGCAACTTGCAGCGCCTTCAGCTCATCCCATTTGCCATCCGCAGCCAGCTGGGCTTGCTGTGGCCATGTGCCGGGATTGTGCGACGCGTAACGTGAACCGGCTTTGTGAAGAATATCGGACAGCGTGGAAACCGGTGTCTTTGCCAATTGTGCGAAGGTCGTGATGCCAGCAGCGATAAACAAACCGGAAATCTTCGGACCAATGCCTTCGATTTTCGTTAAATCATCAGCCTTCCCAGCCGCTTTAGGGGCGGCAAAAGTGGCCTCCGCAATGATCGTGGCGCCATCAAAAATCGAGCCGATAAAAATCTCAGAATAGTTCTGACGATGGCCCTGACGCTTTTGATAATGCTTACGACGACGCATTTTGAAAATGCGGACTTTGTCCGCACGATCTTGCGCAATGACAGTAACCTGGACTGTCGCACCTGCCACGAGCGGGGTGCCGATGGTAACGAGTTCGCCGTTACTAACCATCAACACCTGATCGATGACAACTTGCGAGCCCACGTCTGCCGGTATCTGTTCTACTTTAATTTTTTCGCCGACTTGGACGCGATACTGCTTCCCGCCGGTTTTTATGACCGCATACATGGTTAAACTCCTGAAAGAAATCGAAATTGCAGTCAACTCAATAGTTTTCCAACCCATCCACTCGCTTACTGCCAGTTACTGCAGCGAATAGTCAAGCAATGAAAGCTGGTAGTGGTATTGATCGAATGAACCCGCTATTATACGGCTCCCGGTAACGTCAGTCAACCCGAATGTTTGCCTGAAATCAGTGGGTTAGAACTTTTTTTTGCACCTTGACCAAGCCTAGAACGGGTTTGAAATCACCCTCGCCATTCCTGAATCACATGAATTCTTCGCAAATAATCACCCGATCAGCAGAACCCGGCCTGGATGAATTCCGAGCCGTCATTGCAGACGATATGCTCGCGATTGACGGCGTCATTCGTCGGCGTTTGTCTTCCGATGTGGTGCTCATCAATCAGATTTCGCACTATATTATTGAGGCAGGTGGCAAGCGGCTGCGCCCGGCGTTGGTGACGCTGAGCGGGAATATGGTGGGCGCGGATAACGCCAAAACGCGCGATATGGCGGCGGTGATCGAATTTATCCATACCGCCACCCTCCTGCATGATGATGTCGTCGATGAATCTGATCTGCGCCGCGGGCGAGAAACCGCCAATGCGACATTTGGCAACGCGGCATCTGTGCTCGTCGGCGATTTTCTCTACTCGCGTGCATTTCAGATGATGGTTGAAGTGGGCTCGATGCGGGTGATGGGTGTGATGGCTGAGGCCACCAATGTTATTTCTGAGGGCGAAGTTCTGCAGCTCATGAACGTGCGCGACCCTGATACAACCGAAGAAGCCTATCTCAAAGTCGTGCGCTTTAAAACCGCAAAATTATTCGAAGCGGCATGCCGTGTCGGGGCAATATTAGGCGGCTCCAGTGAACGTGATGAATCCGCTCTGGCTGCCTATGGCGCACACTTGGGTACCGCATTTCAGCTGATTGACGATGTGCTGGATTATTCAGGTGACATTCAAGAGACGGGTAAAAATGTGGGCGATGATTTGGCAGAGGGGAAACCCACGTTGCCGTTGATTTACGCAATGCGAACCGGTAGCGCGGGCCAGCAAGAAATAATTCGTGCGGCCATTATTGATGGTGGATTGGCTACCATTGAAGCGGTGGTCGCCGCCATTCGCGCGACGGGTGCGCTGGAGTATGCAAGGGACGCGGCAAGGCGCGAGGTCGCAACCGCGGCGGCAGCGATTCAACATTTTCCAGATTCCGCTTCACGCGCAGCTTTGTTACAATTATGTGTCTTTGCGGTTGAGCGTCGGTCTTAAACGATAACCCGGCTCAAGGACGTCCCGTTTGCGGCACCACCAAGTAGCTTGTCGAGATTTATTTTTTCTGAACATTGATGTTCCAGTGTGTTGTCAAGCCAGCTTCCAAGCCTGCCATGAGGTCAAAACGACCCGCAGGCTTTTATTTTGCGTTACTGCTTTAGATTTTTTTGTCATAACCAAATTCTTTGTACCCCATTTCTTTTTGAGCAATCCATGGCATCTCATTTTCAAGAAAAAGTTTTAAGCGTTCATCATTGGACCGACAACCTGTTCAGCTTCACCACCACGCGTGACCCGTCGTTCCGCTTCCTGAACGGTCAATTCACGATGATCGGCATTGAAGTCGATGGCAAGCCGTTGCTGCGCGCATACAGCATGGCAAGCGCCAACTACGATGATCAACTCGAATTTTTCTCCATCAAAGTACAAAACGGTCCGCTCACCTCGCGCCTGCAGCACCTAAAAGTAGGCGATACAGTGCTGGTCAACAGCAAGGCGGTCGGCACTTTGATTCTGCAAAACCTGCTGCCGGGAAAAACCCTTTATTTGCTGTCCACTGGCACCGGTATGGCACCGTTCATGAGCGTGATTAAAGACCCTGAAACCTATGAGAATTTCGAAAAAGTAGTGCTGGTACATGGCTGTCGCACCGTGGCCGAGCTGGCTTATCACCAGCTGATTACAGAAGAGCTGCCAAAGAATGAATTTTTTGGTGAAAATGTGAGCAATAAATTACTTTATTACCCCACCGTCACCCGCGAGCCGTTCCGTAACCAGGGTCGTGTCACTACCCTGATCGACTCCGGAAAGTTGATGGATGATCTAGGCTTGCCGCACCTTGACATTGAACATGATCGGGTGATGATTTGCGGAAGCCCCGAAATGCTCAAAGACAGCCGGGATCTGCTCATAAAACGCGGATTTTCAGAAGGCAATATGAGTACGCCGGGACACTTCGTGGTGGAACGTGCCTTTGTCGAAAAATAACCGGCGGCAATAATTTTTGCGGTTTTACCCGCTCACAGGCGGCTTCGGTTAGCATACGTAATCGCGTTTTTAGGAAGCATTTGTGGGCAAAATAATTTTTGCGCTGATCATAGCAGCCATCGCTTGGGTGTTGTTCAAAGGGCTGGCGAAAAAACCGCCGGGCGGTTCTAACGACGCTAATGCCGGCAATGCCACCAAAGCTCGCCCCACAAAGTCGAGTCCCGGGACGCCCCCAAATTTGAACCCACCAGAACGTATGGTCGAGTGCGTGCGCTGCGGTGTATTCATGCCCGAAACCGATAGTTTGATCATCGATGGCAAGCTTAGCTGTCCCGACCCCAAGGCCTGCGGGCACGCTAACGAGCGCGGGTATTCATGACCGTGGCTGGTGGTTCAGTCCCCGCATTACCCACACATCAGAGCACGTCATCGTCGCCGAACACATCATCTGCCAGCGTGGCGTTTCTTTGGCACTCACTGACCTCGTTTTCGGTCTACCGTTTATTGATTGCGATGTTATTGGTGGTGGGTTATTGGGGTTTTGGTCGGCTGCAGCTGGTGGGTGCCGCCG
>JAYVYF010000263.1:0-3043 GCA_043784585.1 Burkholderiales bacterium | reverse complement strand
AATAACGGCATATGTAACTAACGGCATATGGGGTCAGGTCTTTTATTATCATATTTCTCAAAAACATTAAGAATAACATAAACATCAAATGTAATAATTAAAGACCTGACCCCTGCGTGCTACACGTTCAAATGGATTCGGGAAGCCATGAACAGAACCCTTGGGCGTTCGCATGGATTGGCCAGGAGTGAGATCTTGAGTGTCGGCGTCAACCGAGTAGCGAAGCTTGCCTTCCAAGACGTAGACAATCTCTTCGTTGTTCGTGTGGCTGTGCGGCGGTGGGACGTTCGAGCCCGGGGGCACAGTCAATTCGAACATGCCTACGCTCGTGCTTTGCGATCCGTCGATGAGATATCGGATGGGGAGTTAGCCAACAAGCAGGGGTCAGGTCTTTTATTATCACATTTAATGTTTATGTTATTCTTAACATTTCAGAAAAATATGATAATAAAAGACCTGATTCCATATTGACCTGATTCTCGCTTGAAATGAAATTTCAGAGGTAGCAATGGACATGTTGACGCTGTTAATAGCTGCAGTCACTACAATTGGTCTGATTGTTCCCCTTCCGTCATACGCAGCGGAAGTTGAGGGAAATTGCGACGACGCAAAAACACGTGTCGTTAGATTCCTTAAAGATGCGCATACGGGAAAATCCATGAGCGAGGAAAAATGGCTGACAGAGGAAGCCCGTCGTGCGCCAGTGTTTGCTGGATTTGGTGGACTCAATGCGCTCGTAAAGCAAAGCACTGCGCGTGCGAAAAAATACGGCGGATTAGGACCGATCACTGTTCGAAGCACAAACCGCGTAGGCGAAGCTTGCGAGGTAAGCGCAGAAGTGAAATTCTTGACGAATCACAAAGATCCTACTAATCCCGCCGTTGCCGCAAATGAGGATATGGTTTGGACATTTCAGATGAGCATACAACGGGGTTTGTGGAAGATAGCTCGCTGAAGCAAGCAGGGTCACAAGCAAGCAGGGTCAGGCCCCGGGGTCACAGGGTCAGGCCTTGGGGTCAAGTCTTTCATTATCATATTTGGTATTTAAGCTGTTCATTTTTTAAGAAAAACCGGGCATATGGGGCAGGTCTATTATCATCATATTTCTCAAAAATATTAAGATTAACATAAACATTAAATGTAATAATAAAAGACCTGACCCCTGCTTGCCCTGCTTTCAAATTCTCGCACATTCGTCGCGCCAGCAATATCGTGAAAGTGTGGGCAATCCGCAATCGTTGTATGTCCATCAACTGCCAGCCTTTGGAGTTGCAAACCGAAAGCGCTCTGGGGCGATTTGTTGCAATCAAGGAGTATTTTTCCTCACCTCGGTTTCAATGAAAATCCCTCGATGGCAGTGACAATTCACCCAACAGTGAATCCAGCATCACCGTATCGTCCGTCAGCTTTTCCGCAATCAAATGCACCACCGTACCTTGTCGTTCGACTCGCCCTGTCACCCGCAGCAAACGTGAAAAAATCAGCACTTTCCGCTGCGCTTCAGCAACAGATGCCCACACCACCACGTTCACATAACCGGTCTCATCTTCGAGCGTTACGAAGGTAGTGCCATTGGCGGTGCTGGGCCGTTGCCGACAGGTGACGATGCCGGTCACCCTCACGCGGCGACTGGTTTGCAGTTTTGCGAGTTGTGCTGCGGTAATGACATATTCAGCAGCGAGTTGTGGTCGCAATAGCGCGAGCGGATGGCGGCGCAGCGTTAAACCAGTGCTGCGATAGTCTTCGAGAATATCGCTGGCTTCAGTTGGTGCGTCGAGCGTGGCGCGGGAATCATCCGCGGGGCCTAAGAACATTTCACTGTCTCGCGATGTTCCCAGCGCGCGCCACAACGCTTGACGCCGATTGCCAATCAGTGTGGCGAACGCATCCGCTGAGGCGAGCGCCGAAATCTCGCCATCATCTAATTGCGCACGTCGTTTTACGTCGGCAATGTCAGTGAAGCATTGGGTAGTGCGGGCGCTGACGATGCGCGCCGCAGCAGCAGGCGATAAGCCTTTGATCATACGCAGGCCCAAACGGATCGCGGGGTCATTACCCGTTGAATTTTTAGACGAACTCATTGACAGACGGCTCTCACTAAGCACTTTTGCTTGGAGATGACCGTCAATGCTAGGGTTTGAATTATCAATTTCTTCCAGCACGCAATCCCATTCACTCACCATCACGTCAACCGGCTGCACCATGACCTCATGGCGTTTCACGTCCTGAACCAGCTGCGAAGGTGAATAAAATCCCAGCGGCTGGCTATTGAGCAAACCACAGGTGAACGCTGCCGGATGATGACATTTCAAGTAACACGAGATGTACACCAGCAGCGCAAAACTGGCCGCGTGCGATTCCGGAAAACCGTATTCTCCAAAGCCTTGCATCTGTTTATAAATCTGTTCCGCATAGGCTTCGGTATAGCCGCGCGACAACATGCCGGTCATGAGCTGTTCACGAAATGGTTCGATTCCACCTTTGCGTTTCCAAGCCGCCATCGCGCGGCGCAAGCGATCTGCTTCGCCCGGCGTAAAGCCGGCTGCAATCACCGCCAGCTGCATCACTTGTTCCTGAAAAATCGATACCCCCAAGGTGCGTTTTAATACTTGCTCCACTGCCGCACTCGGATAAACGACTTTCTCTTGTCCATTGCGGCGCTTCAAATACGGATGCACCATGCCGCCTTGAATCGGGCCGGGGCGCACAATCGCGACTTCAATCACCAAATCGTAAAAGCACTTTGGTTTCAAGCGCGGCAGCATCGACATTTGCGCACGCGACTCAATCTGAAAGACGCCGATCGTGTCCGCTCGCTGAATCATGCGGTATGTTTCTGCATCTTCGGCGGGCACATCCTTGACCGCCTTAATCGCCAGTGCTGCGCCATAAAACCGATTCAGGCTATCAAAGGTTTTGCGAATGGCCGTGAGCATACCCAGCGCCAGCACATCGACTTTAATCAAGCCCAGCTCATCCAGATCATCCTTGTCCCATTGGATGACTGAGCGGTCTGGCATCGCCGCATTCTCGACCGGCACCA
>JAYVYF010000262.1:0-10953 GCA_043784585.1 Burkholderiales bacterium | reverse complement strand
GGCCACCAGCGCAAACGCGGCATCGATCAATATGTCGTCAAGCAGATGATTACGATTATCCGACCAAAAGGTCATTTGCTGCTGCGAGTGATGCAGGCTGTGCAATGCCCACCACAGACTAATTTGGTGCTGCGCGCGATGCAACCAATACGCCACGAAATCCAGAATCACTAGGTAAAAAATAAAGCTCACAAACGGCGAATCATTTAAAAACGGCAGTGCATCTTCCAGCTTGGGCGGGATAATATTTTGCATGCGCAGCCAGCCATCAAGACCATCAACCACCGGCAACAGCAACAGAAAAATCGCCAGCGGCACAAAGCCAAGGCGATGAATCATGGTGTAAAGCACATCTATTTTTTTGTCGTGAGAATCGACGTGGCTTTCAAGCGGACGCCATTTTTCAAGCGCACCCAAAAAAATGGCCAGCAGCGTAATTTCAATCGCGCCAATCAGAAAAAACTCCGTCCAGTCAAACGCTTCTTCCGCGTAACCGCCAAGGCCGATCGCATGCATCACCGGCAGTACGCCCGTTTCAAACACGCGCTGCTGAAGCTGTGCAAACAAATTTAGAATCCACTCAAACATTTATTTTTTCCAACGGGGGTTATCAGTGATGCGAGCAAAGCACAGACCTTTGGCTTTGATGCCGGTAATCAAAGTTTCAAGTTTTGGATACAGCGGCTCTTTGCGTGACCAGATGCCCAGATGCCAAAGCAAAATGTCACCCTTTTTTATGTCGCGCAATTGCTTTTTAATCAAGTCATCCGAAGGGAATTTTTCACTCGGCAATTCATCCCCGGAGAACCCCGCAGGCGACCATTCGACATGCTTGTAGCCGCAGGCCTCTGCAAACCGTATGGTGTTGGGCGTGAGCTTGCCGCCGGGTGCGCGCCAAATTCCATCGAAAGAGCGGCCAGTCATGCGCTTGAACGCCGTTTCACTTTGTCTGATTTCTGCACATACTTGGCTCTGGTTCAGGGTCTCGCCCGACTTCGCTCCCCACGCCACGTAATTAACTTTGTCGCCCACATCACCGCGGAAATAGTGGTGCTGCCAAGTATGCGAGCCGAACGCATGGCCTTCAGCTACTCGCGCTTTCCAGAATGCTGACCAGGCAGGATCGAGCGACATCGGGCCGAGTTTGGTCTTCTCATTCGCCAGGAAAAAGGTGGCCTTTACGTCGTGTTTTTTCAAAATTCCCGCTATCTCCTCAGCGGGCTCCATGTGGCCTGTATCGATGGTGAGATAGACCGACCCGGAACAGGTTGCATTGCCAGAAGCGCCAACTTTCGCGAGCTCACCCGCTTGGGCTAATGAAAACCAATCCGCAACTATCAGCAGCACCACAATTTTTACCACCACCTTCATACACAACTACTTTCTGGCCGCATGACTAAAAAAATAGATGCCGTGAGGCGATTTGCCGACCGGAATTTCTTTCACTATTTGCTTTGTAGCCAAATCCACCACTGTCACTTTTTTCGCCCAGCGTGATGTCACCCAAAGCTGTTTGCCGTCTTTGGTGAGTTCCATGCAATCGGGTCCGCCCGTTATGTTGATGGTGTCGACCACCGCCAGACTGGATTGATCGATGATATTCACCGTGTTCGACACGCGATTGGAAACGAACACGCGCTTGCCGTCACCCAGCGCAAGAAAATTATGGGCGCCTTTGCCCGTCGAGATTTTTTTCACTGTCTTTTGCGTATGCCAATCCACCACTTCCACATAATCTGCACCGGTCATGCCGACCAGCAAATATTTTTCGTCTGCCGTCACCCAAACGCCAGCGGGCATGCGACCCACCTTCACTTTCCATTTAATGGTCTGGGTTTTCAAATCAATCGCGGCAATTTCATCAGAATCCTGCAGGGTAATGAATGCAAGCGAGCTATCGGGCGAGAAAGCCACATGGCTTGGCGCTTTCGGCGTTTCAATCCGCTTGACCAGCGAGAAATCCGCGCCGTTATAAATATCCACACGATCCAGCCGAATTGAAACGCTCACAAACCATTTTTTGTCCGGGCTGAAACCGATTTGATAAGGATCTGAAATTTTTTCCACACGGCGTTTTACCTCGCCCGTCAGCGGATCAAGAAAAACCAGATCGTTGGATGCGGCGTTGGCCACAATCAGAAACTTGTCATCCGGCGTCGCCATCAGATGATGCGGTTCTTTGCCCACGCTGATGCGCCGGGTCTCGGTCATGGTGGCTTTATCGATCACGCTGACCGTGCCCTCGCCCGAGTTCAACACCACTGCCACTTCAGCGTGAGCCGCAACCGCAAACATGACGCAGGCAGCGGATAAAAACAATCGGTTTTTTAACAACGTGACTTTCACAAAAACAGCCTTTCGAAGACCCTGATTTTCATAGCTGACATGGTAGCATGTGGCTTGGTGTGAGTTAACGCATCATCCAGCAATCCGTGGACATGCTTTAGTGCACGCTTTGGTATACGTTTCTATCTAATTCCCCCCTATCTCTAAACATGCTTTCCAATCCCGCCCCCCGATTTTGCATGCAGTGCGGCTCTGCCAAGGTCGAGCTGCGCATCCCGCATGGCGATGATCGCGAACGCCATGTGTGCAAGGACTGCGGCTACGTCCACTACCTCAACCCCAAAGTCGTGGTCGGCACCGTCCCGGTATGGGAGGACAAAATACTCCTCTGCAGGCGCGCAATAGAGCCGCGCTACGGCTTCTGGACGCTTCCTGCGGGCTTTATGGAGGAGGGCGAAACTCTTGAGGAGGGAGCGTCGCGCGAAACGCTGGAAGAGGCCAATGCGCGCGTGACGATTGAACAAATGTATTCCACCATTTCGCTGCCGCAAATCAGCCAAGTTTACATATTGTTCCGCGCAAAACTGAATGATCTTGATTTTTCCTCAGGCAGCGAAAGTCTGGACGTAAAACTATTTGCGGAAGCAGAAATTCCTTGGGAGGATCTCGCCTTTCGTACCGTGCATGACACCTTGCAGCATTTTTTTGCGGATCGCAGGGCAGGCGTATTTTTGCCGCACATTGGTGAGATCAACCATCCCAAGCGCTAGGTGCCCTTCATTTCAATCACCTGCGCTCCGGCCACCACAAAAACCCGGTCGCCACTTTTTGGCTGCACGGTATATGTCCCGGTAAATTCGCCAAACGCGGGCAGCACGCCCACATACGCGCCAAACCAGAAACAGGGCAGCCGCAGACTATCGTTCGCGCGGCCTTGCAGGCGCACCGCAGGATGCACATGCCCCGCCAGCACATAGCCGCGCAGATCAGGCTCAGGATGATGGGCGAGGCAGAATGGCCCCAGCGTTTCGCCCTCATTGACGCAGGCGATATTCCATTCGACCGGAGGGTCACCCGCGTGGGCATCGTGGTTTCCTCGCACCAGGATCAACTCAAGCGCGGCATTTTGACTGCGCCACCCTGCAAAGCGTGCGAATGTTTCTTTAGCGCGCGCATCGCGGCTGTGCAAAAAATCGCCTAAGAATACAATGCGCTCGGCGTTAGTGCTGGCAAGGCATTCATCCAGTCGCGCCAGCGCATTCGTCGTGCTGCCGGGCGGCAACGGCAAGCCCGCCGCGCGAAACGCGGCGACTTTACCGAAATGAATATCAGCAATGAATAACGTCTTTTCGCGTGGCCAGTACAACGCTTTTTGCGCGAGCAATTGCAGCGTTTCACTAGCAAAAATAATTTCCAGCGTCATTTCGAATTCTCATCAAACATCAGTTGCATTCGTGCGATCCGATCACTCAATTTCTCGCTGGTTAATTTTTCGCTGAAGCGTTCGATCATGAGCGGAAAACAGAACGGCGTGGGAAAGCTGGCGCGAATAATCGTGATTCGCTGCTTTTTCATGCCATCAAGCACTTCCCGCAAACGGGCAAATTCTAATTCACGTTCCAATACCTCGCGCTGCGCCTGCCCCAAAAGAGGGTTGGCCGCATCCCATTGCGCGAACACATCAAAGATCAACCCGCTGGTGGCCTGCACCTGTTTATTGGTTTTATTGGCCCCTGGGAAGCCCTGAAAAACCAGGCCCGCCACCCGCGCGATTTCACGAAAGTGACGTTTCGCCAGCTCAGCCGCATTCAAACTTTTTAGCACTTCGTCCAAGAGATTATCGGTTGATAGCATGCGATCTATCAACGCACGATTCAGTGAAAACGGTGTGGCCGATAGCAACTCAAAGCCATAATCGTTGACTGAGAATGAAAACGTTGCCGGTGTGGCTTGGCCTAACCTGTATCCAAATAGCGCCGCCAAACCCATATGCACATGCCGGCCGGCGAACGGATAACAAAAAATATGATGGCCTTCGCGTGATTCAATTTGTTCAAACAATAATTCGTTCACATCTGGTACGCGCGATTGCTTTTGTTGCGCCTTCAACAGGCGCTCGACCACACGCATTTCCGGCTCGACCACGGTGCCCTCGCGAAACTCACGCAGCATGTCACGCGTGGCCGCGGCCAGCTCGCTCGATAGCGGCATCTTGCCGCCCGCCCAGCGAGGGATCAATTTCTTGTTTGATTTTGCTGGCTTCACAAACGCCGTCATATCCCTAGCGCGGATCAATTCCAGCGTGCGACCGGCGAACGTAAACGCGTCGCCAATCGAAAGTCGTGCAATAAAACTTTCTTCCACATGACCGAGGCGCGCGCCATTCAAATATCGTACATCCATCGACGCATCAGAGACGATGGTGCCAATCGACATGCGATGTCGGCGCGCAATCGCCGCATCCGCAATGCGATATTCGCCGCCCGATTCCACCACACGGCGATATTCAGGATAAGCACGCAATGCTTCACCGCCCTTCACGACAAAATCAAGCACCCAGCTCCATTCGTCCACCGTCAAATCGCGATACGCATATGCCGTTCTTACTTCGGCAAACAACTCCGCCTCGGTAAAGCCGTCCCCGGCCGCGATCGTCACCAGATGCTGAACCAGTACATCTAATGGACGATCAATCAAGCGCCGCGATTCAATTTTTTTAGCGTATGCCGCGCGCCGCGCCGCGACCGCTTCAATAAATTCAAAGGCATGGCTTGGCACGCATGTCACACGCGACACCTGTCCCGGCGCATGGCCCGAACGACCCGCACGCTGCATCAACCGTGCCACCCCTTTGGGGCTACCGATTTGCAGCACGCGTTCTACGGGCGAAAAATCAACGCCAAGATCAAGGCTGGAGGTGGCGACAACCGCTCGCAATGTGCCCTGCTTTAATCCCTTCTCAACATATTCGCGCACTTCACGATCCAATGAGCCGTGATGCAATGCAAAATCACCGGCCCATTCCGGTTTGGCTTCAAGCAGGGCTTGATACCAAAGCTCCGCCTGTGAACGCGTGTTGGTAAAAATTAAAGTCGTGCCCGATTTTTCAACCTCACGGATAACGTCATCAATCATCGCGAAACCAAGGTGACCTGCCCACGGGAATTTATCCGTACCTGCCGGAATGAGCGTATCAATAACAATCTTTTTATCTTTCACACCCTCAACCAGGTGCGCGGTACTGAGCGCCTCCTTGAGTGACTCATTCCCGAGCAATACCGCCAACGCCTCATCCAGATTCCCCAGCGTCGCCGACAATCCCCAGACGCGCAATCTCGGATTCCATTTGCGCAGCCGCGCCAGCGCCAGCTCAGTTTGCACACCGCGCTTCGATCCCAGCAGCTCATGCCACTCATCCACAATCACGCTCTTCAAATTTGAAAGCTGCTGGCGCCCGCCCGCTTGCGAGAGCATCAACGACAAACTTTCGGGCGTGGTGATTAAGGCGCTCGGCATTTTTTTATTTTGCTTCGCGCGCTCGGCAGTGGTTGTATCCCCGGTACGCGCGCCCACCGTCCACGGTAGCGCCAGGTCGATGATAGGGCGTAGCAACGAATCGCGGGTGTCTGCCGATAATGCGCGCATCGGCGTGATCCACAACACAGTAAGCGGCGGGGGCTCAATGGACTTTGCGTCGATAGATTCAATCACTGGCCCCAACCATGCGGCAAGCGTTTTTCCGGTGCCGGTGGCAGAATGGATGAGTCCGCTTTCACCCCGCAAATACGCTTCCCACACTTCACGCTGAAAATCGAACGGCTGCCAGCCAACGTGTGTAAACCAGTCCTCAATTTGTTTGGTGCCACTCAATCCGCCAACGCGCATTTTTTGCGGCATTTTTTCAGGGGCGTGGGGCGAAATTTCAATGCGGGGTGGTGACGCTGGGACGATGGGCGCGTCCTCCTGTGATCGTCTTTTCCGCAACGCACGCAGCGCCCCGGCGGCGGTTTGGCGCTTTTCCTTTACCGCCTTAGCCATAAATTGCGCGCGCCGTAATTACCGTATTGGCATGAATTTCAACGGTGTCGTAAATATTGCGCGCATACCCGCCGGCCATTGCAATGGCGATGGGAACGCGCCGCGCTCGACAATATTCGAAAACTATTTCATCACGATGTTTCAATCCCGCTTTGGTGAGCTTAAGTTTGCCCAACTTGTCATCTTCAAACGGGTCTGCACCCGCCAAATAGATAACCAACTGCGGCGAATTAATCGCAAACGATTGGCGCAAGCCCCTCGCCAGTGCTTGTTCATAGGCTATATCTCCGGTGCCGTCCGCGAGCTCAATATCAAGATCACTGGTTTCCTTTCTAAATGGAAAATTATTTGCGCCGTGTATAGAAAAAGTAAAAATATGTGACTCATTCGATAAAATAGATGCCGTGCCGTTGCCCTGATGCACGTCGCAATCCACAATCAAAACTCGCTCTAAAATCGACTCTGCAACCAAGGTTCTAGCCGCAATCGCCGCATCGTTAAATACGCAATAACCTTCACCACGGTCGTAAAACGCATGGTGCGTGCCGCCGGCCAGATTAGCGGATGCACCGTCTTTTAATGCGGTTCGGCATGCGGCCAAAGTAGCACCCGAAGATCGTTTGGACCGCTCTACCATTTCAAGCGACCACGGGAATCCGATCACGCGGATTTCTTGTTTGGTCAGCTCACCCCGCTCTACACGCAGCACGTAATCCGGCGCATGTGCGCGGGTGAGTTCGGCAAATGTTGCTGCCGGTGGCGTCAGGAAATCATCCTCCTGGAATACGCCGCTCGCTTGCAAGCGCTCGCGCAGCAACCGATATTTATCCATCGGAAATCGATGTCCCGGCGGGAGAGGCAGGACGAATTCGTCACAATAAAAGAGTTTCATCTTTCAATAGACGAGTGAATCACACCAAATACAAACCCTAATATTGGCGGACGTTTGCAGCCATTTATGCTCTGAAACGATCGCCAAACCTAGGGTTTTGAATTTTCTATCGGGGCCGGCGGTGCGACTTTCAACACTTCCTCCATCGTTGTCACCCCCTGCGCAACCTTCATCGCACCCGCTAGCCGCAGTGGTCGCATGCCCGAGCGATAGGCTTCTGCGGTAATGGCGGTCAAGTCGGCACGATCTACAATAAGGCGCTTCAAATTTTGATCCAGCGTCAAAATTTCATAGATACCGACGCGGCCCAAATAGCCGGTATTACGGCATTCCAGGCAGCCGACGGGCCGATAAATATCCTTCGGTGCTTCACCTTTCCACGGTGCCACCATGTCGTGCCAGAGCTTGACTCTGAGAGGATCGTCGAATGGGACTTTTTGCTTGCAATGCGGGCACAATGTACGCACCAGACGCTGCGCCATCACCCCCAGTAAAGTGGAATTTAATAAATATGAGGGCGCACCCAGATCAAGCAAACGCGCAATCGCCGTCGGTGCATCATTGGTGTGCAAAGTTGACAGCACCAGGTGTCCTGTGAGTGCCGATTGAATCGCCATTTCCGCTGTCTCCAGATCGCGAATCTCGCCGATCATGATGATGTCAGGATCTTGCCGCATTAACGCGCGCACGCCCTCGGCAAAACCTAAATCGATATTGGTTTGCACCTGCATTTGATTAAACGCGGGCTCGACCATTTCAATCGGGTCTTCGATCGTGCACACATTGACTTCAGCGGTTGCCAATAGCTTCATCGACGAATACAGGGTCGTGGTCTTACCCGATCCCGTCGGCCCCGTAACGAGCACGATGCCGCCCGGCTGATAAATTAATTTTTGCCATTTTTCAAAATCATCAGGCGCAAAACCCAACTCTGAAAAATCACGCACCAACACATCCGGATCAAAAATCCGCATCACCAATTTTTCACCGAACGCGGTCGGCAAAGTCGACAAACGCAACTCAATTTCTTCACCATCCGGCATTCGGGTCTTGATGCGCCCATCCTGAGGGCGACGCTTCTCCACCACATCCATACGCGACAAAATCTTGATGCGCGACGTCATCGCGGTCGCCACTGTTGCAGGCACCTGATAAACCTGATGCAAGACGCCATCAATGCGAAAACGAATCGTCGCCACATCGCGGCGCGGCTCAACATGAATATCGCTCGCCCGCTGGTCAAACGCGTACTGCCATAACCAATCGACCAGATGCACGATGTGATGATCGTTGGCATCCAGCGTGCGCCCCGCTTTACCGAGCTCAACCAATTGCTCGAAATTATTAAGACTATTTTTTCCTGCGCCGACGTCACTTTTTTCAGCACGCTTGACCGACCGCGCCAGATTATAAAATTCGCCCACATAGCGTTCAATGTCGAGTGGATTCGCAATCACCAGCTGGATATTCAAACGCAACATTTCGCCCAAATCGCGCTGCCAGCTCGTTACAAACGGCTCGCAGGTTGCAATCAGGGCATCGCGGCCTTTGACCTCTACCGGCAAAATATTTCGTTTCGCCGCATAGTCGGACGACATCACTTCGGTGACCGCGCGCATGTCAATTTTGAGCGGATCAATGTGGTAATACGGCAGCTCAACACGCTTCGCAAACCACTCTGTCAAACGCTCAATATCCAGATTTCGCAAAGGCGGCTTCAGCGACTTTAGTTTCAACTGCGCCACAATCGCCAGCGGATGCCCTTCAGATCGCTGCGCGCGCTGGTCGTGAATTACTTTTTCGCCATCGGCGACCGCAATATAGCCGTCCTCGACCAAGCTATTGATGACTTCGCGGAACGTGACCTTTCGATCATTTTTGGCTCCCTTGCCGAGCGGAGCAAGGCGGCTGGATGTGTCGACGATTGCAGGTGCTGGAGATGCCATGGCGAATCACTATCCACGTAAATTTACAAGCGCTTATGTTACCGCTGTTGGACGCGATGCGCTGTGCGCGCCATTCTTTAGGCGCTTGCTGCATCGTTCAAGTCGTACTTCGGACTATCTGGAGCTCATGCTCCGCGATGGCTCCATTGGGGTTTCGTGAGAGACGCCGTCAATGCTAACTTCAAATAACTTTCACTGAAAAGAATGATGGTGTCACTGACTGCACTCACGGCAATCATAAATGACGAGCGAACGACGCCGAGAGAATATAATTTGCCATATGCAATTATTAACAATATTAATCATAGTATGCGGTCTGGCGATGGCGGGCTGCACCAGCATCGGCCAAGGCTCGCAGGCATCCGATACGCCATCAAGCGATACAGTCGTCCGCGATTGTGTTGATCATTTTAATCGCCTCGATGCGGCCATTGACCACTCTGGCGTGCGCGATGGCGCTGAAGCGCGCGTCCCAGGGTTTCCCTATCTGCGTGTGAATCGCTTTCTGGCTTCGTTTGTGACTGATTCGGGAATTTTGCGTCCAGGTGCTGACGCCACATTTCAGGCATGGATGGACGCAATGCGGGAGCTGGACCGTGTTTCGCACGAGGTGGAGATTTTAAATCTTCCCGCAGCTTCAGCTGCTGCAATTGCTGGAATGTCGAAGAAAGAAATGCGCGCCAAGACGAGCGAATGTGCAATGTTGATGATGGGCGCTGATGCAGACAAGGCAAATGATTCAGCAAAACGCACAGCCATCATTGGCGCCATAAACGTCCCCGATGACTACTCAACTTTTAAACGCGCGTTGGGCATTTATCCGCTGGCAAGGTATCCATTCTTCCGCGGGGTTGAAGATTGGCAACACAACGCCGCATTAACAATACAGGGCGCTTTGTCAAAAACGCCCACGAAGGTGCGCATCACCCGATATGTTCCGCTCGCGGGTCCGTCAACTCCCCAATCGATTGAAAATATCATTTCAAAATTCAAGCGTGCAGATAAAAATGCGCTCGGGATGGCGACCACTACGGCATTTTCAGACGCAGATTGGTCAAAGCTGTTTGAAACCTATGCGCCCATCTATGAAATTGAAACCGCAACAGATGATGATCGTATCGGCGCGCTGCAATGGCGCACTGGTACTGAAACAAACGAGATTCAAGACAATACACCCGTCGTCAACACTGACCGTCCTACCAGTTATCGGCGCGTTGCTTACACGCGAATCAACGGTAAAACGTTTACACAGCTTGTTTATAGCATCTGGTTTCCGTCTCGCCCGCGTGGCCAGCCGCTGGATTTATTATCCGGTTCATTGGACTCGATTGTTTGGCGCGTCACACTGGATGAGGATGGCACTCCACTTATTTATGATTCGATCCACGCCTGCGGCTGTTATCACATGTTTTTTCCAACCTCACGAATGCAACTAAAGCCTGCGCCAGCTGCCAATATCGAATGGGCGTTTGTGCCGATAGCGATGCCGGCTGTCGAAGCCACGCTCAGAATCACGCTGCGCCTGGCGGCCGAGAGTCATTACATCGTTGGCGTGGGCGTCGCGCCAGGTAAAAATTCCATCGCTGAAAATCCCGGCATAGTCTACGAGTGGCGCGAAGATGATGAATTGCGCAAGCTCGGCGCTGGCCGCAACCAAACCCGCAGCATTTTTCAATCAAGTGGAATAATCGCGGGAACAGAGCGCGGAGAACGTTTCTTTTTCTGGCCGATGGGCATCGACAGCGCGGGCGCGATGCGCCAATGGGGCCGCCACGCGACTGCGTTTGTGGG
>JAYVYF010000261.1:0-9364 GCA_043784585.1 Burkholderiales bacterium | reverse complement strand
CTCGCGCAATGTGGCGAGACGGTTGACGATAACGGGATTAGCGGAAAGTGGGGTATCCATGCAGGCTCGATTAAATGTTGTTTAAGTCAATATTATTGCCGACGATGACCGCGGGTGCACATGATTTTTTTGTTTTTCATTTTAATATTAAAACTCTAATATTGGCGGGGCTTTTTGAGCATAAACTGCTGAAGATGCTTGCCGGTATTGGGTTTATAAAAACTGTGGCTTTCATTTATGAGACAAAACCCACTACCCCACCAGCCCTTCGTTCAGCAGCCCCTTCCCCCGCCTTTGGGTTTTCTAAGCCAATTCCTTCGGTCGAATGCCACTGGAAGGCATCAGCCTGCATGACAATGAGGGTACTTGATCTCGTTATTTCAAATCGCCCACCACATCAATATCTGCAAAAATCCCCGCGTCATCAACTTCCACCATACGCGCTGATGCGAGGTTTGCATCGATCATTTGTTTCGCGCCCATGTCGCCGTTCAGCGCGCACAGCGCAGTGCAGTATTGCCGCGCAAAACCTGCGGGGTTGCCACGTTTTCCTTCATGCGTGGGCACAACGATGGCGGCACCTTCGTCTAATGCAAACTTGATTTTTTCAATCGTTGCAGCTTCAATATAGGGCATATCGCCGAGCGCAATGATCCAACCATCTGCGCTGAGCGATGCCGTAACCCCCGCGCCAATGCTGGTGCTCATGCCCTCGACTGCGCGCTTATTGACCACCACCTGACAGCCACAATCATCCAGCACCCGCATCAAACGTTCGTCGCGCCCGGTGACCGCGATTACGCGGCCTACCGCGGCCAATAAATTCGCGGCGCTCGCTTCGACCACGTAACGTCCGTCTTTAAGACGCGCTAATAATTTCTGGCTGCCAAATCGCGTGCCCTTGCCAGCCGCAAGAAGAATGCCGGTGATCAACCGCGCGCCGCTGATTTTTTATAGTCTGGAGAACGCTCAAGCACGACGCCATTTCGTGCCGCGATCAGCTCGGCCAAAATCGCAATCGCGATTTCAGGCGGCGTGCGGCTGCCGAGCGCCAAGCCGACGGGACCATGCAGCCTGGCGATTTGCGCTGCTGATAAATCAAACAAGGCCAGCCGCTTGCGCCGCTCGTCACTGGTTTTTATGGAGCCGACCGCGCCGATATAAAACGCATCCGTTTTTAACGCTTCAAGTAGCGCCATATCGTCAAGCTTTGGGTCATGCGAGACCGTCACGATAACGGTGTGTGGATCGCATTTGAAGGCGACCACGGCATCATCAGGCATACCCGATAACAACGTCGCACCGGCCACCCGCCAGGCGCTCTGGTACTCATCTCGCGGGTCGCAGACAAATACATGAAAATCCAGGGCTGCCGCGACCTCGGCCAGATAGCGCGCGATTTCCGACGCACCAATAATCAGCAAGCGCCAACGCGGGCCATGAATGCACCGAAACTCACCTTCAGCGCGCATGGTTTCGTCTGTCGGTTGCGCTGAGCGATACGTCCAAGCGCCCGTTGCCAAATCGACAATGCGGGCAAATATTTCACCACACGCTATTTTTGCAAATAGTTCATCAATTTGCACCACCGTCAGCGTCGACTCAATCACGACTTCCAGCTCGCCTCCACAGGGCAGGCCGAACCGTCGCGCTTCATCCGCGGTCACACCATAGCTTTGCAACATCGGGGTCGGCCCAGTGAACTCATTGCGCCGCAAGATCAAATCATCTTCAATGCAGCCGCCGGAAACAGAGCCAATCACGATGCCATCGTCGCGCATCGCCATCAACGAACCCGGCGGCCGTGGGCTGGCACCGAAGGTTTGTGTGACCGTCACAAGCCACACTTTGCGCTTAGTCAAGAGCCAATTGCGGGCGTGGGTGAGGACTTCCAAATCAAGACTTTGCACAAAAAATTATCTCAGGATGAATATTAAAATACTATGACTGGTGCGGCGCTTGGAGCATTTATGGCTCGAAACATCCGTCTAGTGGACACTTCGCAATGTGCTGCCAGTCGATGAAACTGCTGGTTTGATCATCGCCACGCTGCTCATTTTTAACCCAAAATGCTCCTTCACCGCACGGCTGTATTCGTCAAAATAATTCGCGGTCAAATTATGATGATTGCCGCCCTCTGCGCGGAAAAATCGTTTGGGCGCTTTGGCGGCGGCGAACAGACGCTCGCTCATATTGAACGGTACGATGTCGTCATCGGTGCCGTGCGCAAACAGGATCGGCATGTTGATATGGTCAATGCGGTCCAGCGTATCGAAGCGCTGCCTAACCAAAAATCCGACCGGCAAAAAACCCCATTTGGTTTCTCTCACCATATCCGGAATCGAGGTGAAGGTGCCTTCCAGAATCAAGCCTTTGGCCTCGGGATGATTGAGTGCTAATTTACTTGCGATGGCACCACCCAGCGAATGGCCGAAGATGAAATGTTTGGTGTTTGGCGAGAGCTTGGTCAGGTATGTCCACGCCGCCTCTGCGTCTTCGTCGGCGGTGGCTTCCGATGGCGCCCTGAGGGTGGATTCGCCGAAGCCGCGATAGTCAATCGCCAAAACCGATAAGCCCATTTTGTTCCAGCGCGGGATGCGTGCAGAGCTACCGGTGATGTTCCAGCGGGCGCCGTGCAGGTAGAGCAAAACCGGCGCGTTTTTGTCGGCTGCGGGCGAGTACCAGGCGTGCAGCTTTTCGGTGGAATTGACGGCAATCCAATGCTCCTCAAAAACGCTGCTGGCTTTGTTGTAACCCCGCCATGCGCCCTGCGCCGGACTAAAAATCCACTCGCCTTGTTTGGTTTCGATAAAAGCGCAGCCCGCAATAAAAGCGGCGGCTAGCGCGATGGCAAAAAATTTAAGGGTACGTTTCAATGTTCAGTACTTTCATGTGCAATCTTTTTGGCTCTACTGATGATGGCCACATCGAGGCCCTATCAAGAACTTACTGCAGCGTCATCACGTTTCTGCGCCTCGCAAGAAGGCTGCCCCTCCAGACAGGGGCAGCTCATTTCAAAATTCAAGCCTTCAAATCATCCTCATTGAACGGTAGCGCGCGAAGTCGCTTTCCGGTTAACGCAAAAATGGCATTCGCCACCGCAGGTGCAATGGGCGGTGTGCCAGGCTCGCCTACGCCGGTCGGTGATGCGCCGCCGGGAATGATATGCACTTCAATTTTCGGCATTTCATTCAGACGCAGAATCGGATAATCATGAAAATTTGATTGTTCCACCACGCCGTCTTTCAACGTCACTTTGCCGTATCGCGCCGCCGTCAGCCCAAACGCAATCGCGCCTTCGACCTGGGCCGAAATCGTCAGCGGATTGACGGCCAAGCCGCAATCAATCACCGCGACGACGCGATGAACCCTGATTTTGCCGCCCTCGACCGAAACCTCCGCAACCTGCCCGCAAATACTGCCGAAACTTTCATGCACCGCAACGCCCAGCGCACGGCCCTTGGGAAGCGCTGCGCCCCAATTGGCTTTTTCCGCCACGGTGTTCAGCGCATTTAGTATGCGCGGCTGTTTGGCCAGATAGCCGCGACGAAATTGAACGGGATCCTGACCAGCCGCGTGGGCTAAATCATCCATCATCGATTCCATCGCAAACGCGGTATGGGTGTGTCCCACCGAGCGCCACCACAGAACCGGCACGGTGCCCTTTATCGTATGCAGCGTGGCTTGCATGTTTGGAATATCGTAAGGCGTATCAACCACCCCTTCGACACTGGTGCTGTCAATGCCGTTTTTGACCATCATCGGTTCAAACGGCGTGCCACCGATGATCGATTGGCCGACGATGGTGTGATCCCACGCACTGATCTTGCCTGCGTTGTCAAGACCCGCGACGACCCGATGCACCATCATCGGACGATAAAACCCGCCCTTGATGTCGTCCTCACGCGTCCAGATAGTTTTGACCGGCACTTTGGCTTGTTTCGCGATCTCCACCGCCTCTCGGAAATAATCTGACACCGGGTTCGCGCGCCGACCAAATCCGCCACCCGCTAACATGGTGTTAAGTTTGATTTGCTCAGGCTTAAAACCCAGCACCTGCGCCGCTGCAGCTTGATCGACCGTCTGAAATTGCGTGCCCGCCCAGATTTCGCAACTGTCTGCGGTAACACTCACTGTGCAATTCAGCGGTTCCATCGGCGCGTGCGCCAGATATGGCATTTCAAACTCTGCCGTGACTATTTTGGCCGAGGTTTTTAGCGACGCCACGTCACCCGCTTTGGCAACCAAACCGGGCTTTTTAGCGGCTTCCAGATACGCCGTACGCATCTCAGCCGTGTTCGGCTTCGCGACACCCTCAAAATTCCATTCAACTGTCAATGCATCGCGCCCGGTTTTTGCGGCCCAGAACGATTTGGCCACCACGGCCACGCCATTGGCCGTCTGCACCACATGCGTCACACCCGGAATGCCGTTTACCTTGTCGGCATTAAAACTCCTTACCTTACCGCCGAAAACGGGCGAACGTTTGACCAGTGCAATATGCAGATTTGGCACTTGCTTGGCCGTGACATCCAGCCCGAACTTTGCGCTACCATTACCTTTCGACGCCGAATCCAACCGCTTGGTGGGCTTGCCGATCAGCTTGAAATCCTGAGCGTCCTTCAACACAATTTTTTCTGGCAGGGGGAGTTTGTTTGCCGCATCAGCGAGATCACCAAAATTAGCGCGTTGGCCAGCAGGCCCGATCACCACGCCGTTTTCAACGCGACATTTGCTCGTATCCACTTTCCATTTGTTCGATGCCGCCGACACCAGCATCATCCGCGCCGTCGCGCCCACCATACGCATCTGCTCCCAGGAATTAATCACCGAGCTTGAGCCGCCTGTCATCTGCATACCAAACATGGTGTGCGCATAAAGCGGCGATGCGGGTGCCAATTCGGCGCGCACTTTTGTCCAGTCGCAACCTAATTCTTCTGCCACCAGCATGGGCAGAGAGGTCATCACGCCCTGCCCGAATTCGAGGTGCTTGACCTGCACCGTGACCGCGCCATCACGGGCGATGCGCAGGAATGCGTTTGGTGACGTATTGGGCTTGGGTGCGTCCTGCGCGCTCGCAATTTTATTGCCCGCAACGAAATTAAAGCCAATAATTAACCCGCCGGTGGTGGCGGCGGATGTTTTGAGGAATTCGCGGCGATTGATCTGGCCACGGTTACTGTTGCCGTGGCTATCGTGTGACTCAGGTTTTGTCGTAATCATGATATCTCTATGCTTTCACTTTAGCGCTGGCTTTTGATTTGGCAACGGGGCCGCCAACCGACGCGGTTTTGATCGCTGCACGAACGCGGTTATAGGTGCCGCAGCGACAGATATTGCCGCTCATGGCGGCATCAATATCGCTGTCTGACGGCGTCTTGTTTTTAACCAGCAACGCTGTTGCCGACATGATCTGGCCGGATTGGCAATAGCCGCACTGCACTACGTCTTCCGCGATCCACGCCGCCTGGACGCTTCTGCCCACCGGCGTCCTGCCGATTTCTTCAATGGTGGTGACGCGTTTGCCATTCAGCGACGATACTGGCGTGGCGCAAGAACGTACCGCCTCGCCATCAACATGCACCGTACACGCACCACACAGCGCCATGCCGCAGCCAAATTTAGTGCCGGTAAGATTCAGGTTATCGCGCAAAAACCACAGCAGCGGGGTATCGGGCGACACATTGGTTTCCAGGCGTTCGCCATTGACGGTAAAACGGATCATGTGATGCTCCAGAATTGAAATTAGATGGGGTTTGAGAAATCAACGCGGACGTTGCTAGACCAAGTGATAAATGCGGTACTAAAAACGGCGCCGAAAGTAGTGCCAAAAACAATGACGGGGAACCGCAATCTACCTGGATTTATTGGAACGATTGGCGGATAGGTATTATGACGAAATTTATGCGTGATAGTTACGCTGTTCTTCACGGATGCATCAGATTGACACGTCACGTGGCGTTGCACGATAGGAGCAAGAAAATCCGCGATTGATCGAATAAAAAATCTGAACCCAAGCACTGACAAACTTCTTCAGCTACTTTAGCTCCAAACGGCATGCCAGCACTAGCGCTTTGCGTACAAATAGCTATTCTCACCAAATTGACTTTCCGCCGCAAAATCACAAATGAGCCACATTTTGATCCCCGCACAATCGTCGGTATCATTTGTCTTTACCCATTCTAGACCCCGCAAATTATGCCCCGAAAACTTTTCCCGACGCCTGCCGACTGCGAAACTGCATTCTATGACGCACTGGAGCGCGCTGATCTGAAGCTGATGATGACGGTGTGGGCGGACGAGCCGGCCATTGTTTGCATCCATCCCAAAGGCCCGCGCCTGGCCGGGATGATGGCGATTCGACAGAGTTTTACCGAGCTTTTTTCGCATGGGCCAAACGGCACGGTGCATATCAGCGAGTTGCGTAACCAGGTGGGCCAGACCCTCGCGGTGCATAACGTTTATGAAACATTCCAAGTCAAAAATGATCCCGCCGCCAATAGCGTACCGCCAGTGTTGGCCACCAACATTTATCTGCTTACACCGAACGGCTGGCGGATGACACTGCATCACGCCTCGGTTTCGCCGCGTGGCACAGTGGCTGAGGAGCAAGGTGTCGCCAGGATTCTGCATTGATGGTTCGATTTGTATTTGCAGTACTGATCTCCATCGGGCTGACTGCGCTTATTTCCTCGACTGCCCAAGCCACTCCCGCCGCTGACCCCGGCAAAATCATTCGCACCGCGATTCAATCGGCGGAAAAAGGCTTTGATTGTGCGGTTGAGTCCGATGAAGTGACCGGCTCACTTTGTGACAGCATCTTTGATTCGATTTTGCAATACGACCACTTCGCGCGCCCGGCAAAATTGCAGCCGCGTGCCGCCACTGCGCTGCCCGAAATTTCGGCCGACGGCCTGACCTACACGCTTCACTTGAAGCCAGGCATTTTCTTCACCGATCATCCCGCGTTTAAAGGTAAAAAGCGGGAACTTGTGGCCAGCGATTACGTGTACAGCTGGAAGCGCATGCTCGATCCAGCGCTCAGGGCACAGTGGCAATTCTTGTTTGATGGCAAGCTCGTCGGCGGCGACGCACTGGTCGCGGATGCCAAGAAAACCGGCAAGTTTGATTACGATAAGCCAATTCCCGGCCTCGACGCGCAGGACCAACACACGCTCGTCATCCGGCTTAAAGCGCCCGATTACAATCTCGCCTACATTCTGGCGATGCCCGGCACGAGCGCGCTCGCCCGCGAAGTCGTAGAGTATTACGGCGCGGCTATCGGCGAGCACCCCATCGGCACTGGCCCGTTCAGACTGAAGGAGTGGCGGCGCTCATCCAAAGTGGTGCTGGAAGCGAACCCTGATTTTCGCGAAGAATATCTTGAATCCGCCGGCAGCAATGACCCTCGCGATCAAGCGCACATCGCCCACATGAAAGGCAA
Organism: Burkholderiales bacterium; assembly: GCA_043784585.1. GTDB lineage: Bacteria > Pseudomonadota > Gammaproteobacteria > Burkholderiales > Usitatibacteraceae > UKL13-2. The sequence goes on along the minus strand of JAYVYF010000261.1, from coordinate 1,920 downwards.
ACGTCTGCCGCAAGTGGGTCGGATTGAAATTTCGCCGATTGAAGAAGAGCTACCGCGATGGTTGGCGTACCTGAATAACGAACACGATTACATCCGCCCCATTCCCACGCCATTCATCGATATTGCCGTGCCAAATGGAAAATTAGCGCCGACCCTCGCAAAGCTGGGTATGACGATCCGGCCCGATGAAGTGGCCTGGCTTACCTACACCACGTTCAACATGAACGACAAAATATTGGGCGGCTACACGGCAGATAAAATCGCCCTGCGTCGCGCGATCTCAATGGCCTATCCGGTCGAGGATGAGATCGCGATTGTCGAAAAAAATCAGGCGGTGAAAGCGTATTCGCCGATTGCAGAATCCTCGGTTGGTTTTGTCAACGAACGCGTCGCTTTTCTCGATTACAACCCAGGTGCTGCAAAAGCACTGCTCGATCTTTACGGCTATGTGGATCGCGATGGTGATGGCTGGCGCGACATGCCCGACGGCTCACCGCTGGTGATAGAGCACGCCACCACGCCCGACCAACGCGATCGCAGCCGAAACGAGCTATGGTTGCGCGCGATGGCGCGCATCGGCATCCGCATGAATTTCAATAAAGTTGAAAAACTCCCTGAACTTCGTCGCCTGGCCAAAGACGGCTTGATCCAGATGTTCACCTACGGCTGGATAGCGGATTATCCGGATGGTGAAAATTATCTGCAGTTGTTCACCACCAAATCCATCGGCGGCGCGAATTACGCCCTGTTCAGCCTGCCTGAATACGACGCGCTGTATGAAAAAGTAAGAGTTATGCCCAACAGCACGGAGCGAACCGGCCTGTATCAGCGCATGGTGCGGCTGTTGTGGGTCTATAACCCATGGCGGGTCAATACCCTGAAACGCGGCACGATCCTGATCCAGCCGTGGGTGCTGGGATACAAGAAGCATCCTTTTTCCAGCGAGCCGTACCGCTATCTGGATGTCGATCTGGATGTGCTGAAAAAGGCAAACATGAAGGCAAAGCAATGATGTCGCCGATGCCACTAACACCACTTTGGCAGCAAGCTTCCCTACGAACGCGAATATTCGTTGCCGTCAATATCGTCGCGGTGATCGCAGGCGGCTTGGCACTCGATGCCGCCTTCAAATGGCCGGGCCAAATTGCAGCCATCGTCTGGACATTCATCGTCTGGGCATGGCTATATAAAATCGGCGGGCGCGACGAGCGCCGGGTGATTATTTTGGCGACTGCGATTGCAGGCTTTGGCGAAATTATTCTCTCGCTGGTCTGGGGAATTTACGACTACCAATTTCACAACGTGCCGCTGTTCGTGCCGCCGGGACATGCGCTGCTGATGACGTTGGGGCTGCTCGCCTCGCGGTATGTGAATTTGCGCGCCGCAGGGACGATTGCCGCGCTAGCCAGTGTCTGGGCGGGTTATGCATGGGTCGCGGGCTTTGATCGGTTTGGCGTGGTTCTACATGGCGTATTTATTATCTGCCTAGTTGCCGGCCGTGCAAAATCACTTTACGCTACCATGTATGTTCTAGCGTTGACGATGGAGCTTTATGGCACCGCGTTAGGCAATTGGTCATGGCACTCCGAAGGGGCCGTAGGTGTAGATGGCGGTGCTGGTGCCTGTGCTGTCAGCGGTGGCAATGATGCTGCCCAGGTGGTCGGCATACTGCCAGTTCTTGGTGGCCGTGCCTGCGCCCTCATAGACCACCAGCGGCTCGTCCACGCCGGGGCCATGGACATAGCGGCGCACCATGGTGTCAGTGGCGTCATAGTCGGCCACCAGGTTCACGCCGTCATGCAGCAGGTTGCGGGTGGAGGTTGAGGGGGTCGGCAAATTGATGACCGTCTGGCGCAGCCTGCCTTCGGCGTCATAGGCCATTGCGCCGCTGGTGATGGCGCCTGCGACGTTCTTGCTGGC
>JAYVYF010000260.1:0-1687 GCA_043784585.1 Burkholderiales bacterium | reverse complement strand
CCAAAAAAACACTTCCCTTCAGCACGCTTTTGTAGCGCACGTCAGGCGCCTCGGAAAATATTCTTGAGCCCAATATTTCATTGGCTAATTTTTAGCGATTAGCAAACCCTAGCACTGACGAGCTTGTTCAAGGCTTTAAGACCTATCATGCCCGTCAATACTAGGGTTCACTAATCACGCCGACCGAGAAACCATTCGGCGCGAAAATTGGTAACCTATAACGTTAAGGACGTATCTTTCAACCCGCTAATTTAGCCGCCAAAATATCGACCGTCTCAATATTAGGGCCTTCGCTCAATAACTCCGGTGCCTTCGCCATCAAGGCAGCGGCAATCGATCCAGTAAGGTGGGCTTGACGACCCTCCTCGGCAGCAAACGCATCAAAAATACCGAAGGTCGAGGCGTCAAATTTAAGCGCGAACCAGACGGTTGTACCCGCCTCTTGATTGGCTAACGCGAGTGCGCCTTCCAGTAAAGTTTGCAACTCCGCTTCTTTGCCAGCCTTGGCATGTAACTTCACAAATAAACCGACTTTGACCATGATGAATTCCTTCTGACGTGAATGAAAAAATACAAAAATAAATGACCTGACAATCAAATCAAAGCGAGTCGCTAAGTAAGAAAGTCAGGTCGTGCGATGCTGCCAGAAACACTTTTAAACATCAAAAATTACAGAGCGATGGCAGATATTATTTGCGGTCTAAACAACCGCGAGTGTTACCGCAACATTGCCGCGCGTTGCGTTTGAATAGGGGCATACGATATGTGCCGCATCGACCAATGCCTGCGCAGCGACTTTATCCATGCCTGGAATGGTGACGGAAAGATCAACTGTGATGGCGAAGCCGGTTGGAATCGGGCCGATGCCAACCACGGCAGCAACATCGGTTGCATCTGGCAATTTGGTATTGCTTTTGCCTGCGACAAATTTCATCGCGCCCAGAAAGCACGCCGAATAGCCTGCTGCAAATAGTTGCTCGGGATTGGTGCCTGATAAGCCTGCGCCGCCGAGCTCTTTTGGCGTGGTCAGTTTGACATCAAGCACTTTGTCTGAGGATTCTGCATGACCCTCACGTCCGCCAGTGGCGTGCGCGTGAGCTTTATACAAAACGGGGGTGGGTTGATCCATGGTGAACTCCTGAAATTAAGGTGGGTATGTGGAACAGCAAAGAATTGCTGCAGGTAAAGAAGGTGGAACATAAAAACTCGGCTAATGCGCCAATAACGAGGCCCGCAATTTTTGCAAAGCGCGGGTAAGCGATTTGCGTTGGACGCTGGAACACTCTGTGGCGCAAGCAATCTGGTGGTGAATCGCATCTGCTTTTTTCTTCATACCAGCGCCCTCGCGGGTCAGCTTGATGTGAACCTCGCGCTCATCGATTTCGCTACGCTGTCGTTCGATCAAGCCTTGCGTTTGCAAGCGCTTTAACAACGGCGTCAAGGTGCCAGAATCAAGCGAAACTTTTTTACCCAAGGCAGTAACCGTAACGTTGTCCTGCTCCCAAAGCGCAAGCAAAACGACATATTGCGGATAAGTAATGCCTAACGTCAACAACAATGGCCGATAAAATTTGGTCATCGCGAGGGATGTCGAGTAAATGGCAAAACATAGCTGGTTGACAAGAAACATACTCGGCTCGTCTGCCGCATCGGTAAGCGTAGATTTTGCTGGGCTCGATTCAACACT
>JAYVYF010000259.1:0-4538 GCA_043784585.1 Burkholderiales bacterium | reverse complement strand
CGCCCTGATTCGCGATTTTCCACAGGAGTTTGCGTATTACAAAGAACGCGAATTTACCTACAATAAAATCACACAACCGAATCGTAATCGGCTGCTGTTTAGTGATCCGACGGTGGATGGATTGAAAACAGGCCACACCGACGCGGCGGGATTTTGTTTGATCGCGACCGCCAAGCGCGGCGAACGGCGGCTTATTTCCGTTGTGCTCGGCACCGCGTCCGACGCAGCCCGAACCCAGGAAAGTCAAAAATTGTTGAATTTTGGTTACCAGTTTTTTGATTCGCAGCGACTGTATAAAAAAGGCCAGCCGATTGCCACCCCGGAAATTTTTAAGGGCACACAAAGCACGGTCAAGCTTGGTTTTGATCGCGACATCTGGCTCACTCTGCCAAGGGACAAGTTTCAGGGCTTGGCCGCCACCCTGACCACCACGCAGCCGCTGATTGCGCCACTGGGCATCGGCCAGAAAGCCGGGATAATGAAACTGATTAAAAACGATAAATTAGTCGCGGAAATCCCGGTAGTCGCGCTTGAGGATGTGCCCGTTGCGGGATTTTTAGGGCGCGGCTGGGATGCTATCCGGCTTATGTTTAAAAAGTAGGAGCCAACACAAGATGAGCGCGACCAACCAGGCCATGTGTCTGCCCACGGTATTTTTGAATGGCAATTTTATGCCGCTGGCAGACGCGCATATTTCACCGCTGGATCGTGGCTTCATTTTCGGCGACGGCGTATACGAGGTGATTCCGTTTTATGACGGCAAGGCACTGCGCCTGCACGAACATTTGAAACGTTTGCAGCGCAGTCTGGATGAATTGGAAATCGATAATCCGTATGCCAAAAATCAGTGGGAAGCCAATATCAGCGCGCTTATTGAGCATAACAGCAGCGGCGGCGCTGGCAACAATGTGGCAGTCTATATTCAGATTACGCGCGGCGTGGCAAAGCGCGATTTCGCCCCAATTAAGGGGCTGACGCAGACCGTCTTCATGATGGCCAATCCCTTGCCGACACCCAAACGCGAGGTCTACGAGCGCGGCATTTCTTGCGTTTCATTAGACGATAACCGCTGGTTGCGCTGCCACATAAAATCGACAGCGTTGCTCGGCGCGGTAATGTTGAAACATGCGTCGAATAACGAGGGTGCCGACGAAGCGCTGCTGTTTCGTGATGGCTATTTGACGGAGTCATCGGCAAGCAATATTGCGGCAATAAAAAACGGTGTCATTCTTTGCCCGCCGCTGGACAACCTGATTCTGCCCGGCATCACCTATGAATTAATGATTGAACTGGCCCGCCACGCGGGGTTGCCGTTGGAAATTCGCCGTGTCTCCCGCCATGAAGTGAGGTCAGCCGATGAGTTGTGGATTTTGTCATCCACCAAAGAAGTGGTGCCGATCACGACGCTGGATGAAAAGCCGGTAGGGCATGGCGCGCAGGCAGGCAAACCGGGCCCGCTATTCTATAAAATGTACGAGTTGTTTCAGATTTATAAACGCGGCCTGTAAACATACCATCCATATAGGTGCACACCATGGAAAACGAACATCCCAAACTGATCGGCGAAGGCGAAGAAACATTACTCAAATTCCCGACCCTGTTTCCGATTAAGGCGATGGGGAAAATGGTCGCTGATGGCGGCCAAAGTAATTTGGCACAGTTGGTGATCGACATCGTGTTAAGACACGCACCCGATCTGGATACCAGTTTGATTGAAATGCGCCCGTCAAAAAATGGTAATTTTTTGTCGGTGACGGCAACGATCAACGCGACTTCCAAGTTGCAGATAGACGATATTTACCGCGAGCTTTCAGCGCATCCACTGGTGTTGATGGCGCTTTAAGAATCGACAAAAGTAAAAACCTACTTTTGTCGAGATCGGTCAGCATCGCATCGATGCCGATGCCGCTGCTGACACCAAAGCCAAACGATTTGAAGCGTGGCAACTCAAAACCAATGGAACTAATTGAAAAAAAGCTGGGGCTCGCCGACTATGCTGAAACGCTGCTTGCGATGCAAACGCAAAATCGCGAGCGCGCGTCCGATAGCGCTGACGAAATCTGGCTACTTGAGCACCCGCCAGTCTTCACCTTAGGTCTGGCTGGCAAACTTGAGCATGTGCTCGACGCAGGCGCGATTCCGGTGATTAAAGTCGAGCGCGGCGGACAAGTGACATATCACGGGCCGGGGCAACTTATCGCTTATTTGCTGTTCGATGTGAAACGTCTGGGGATCGGCGTCAAAGAACTTGTGCGAAGAATCGAGCAATCACTGATCGATTTGCTTGCACAATACGACATCGACAGTTATCGTAAGGCAGGCATGCCGGGCGTGTATGTGAAGCTTGACAGGGCCGATGCAAAGATAGCCGCAATCGGCTTGCGTGTTGCCAATCACGCCACCTATCACGGCCTTTCGCTCAATGTGAATATGGATCTGGCGCCGTTTTCACGCATCAATCCCTGCGGTTATGCCGGACTCGCAGTCACGCAGATGTACGATCTGGGCGTCAGCGATAAAATGGAGATCATTGCCGAGAATTTGATCGCGCATCTACAGCGCAATTTGCAAGTGATTTCGTCTTAGTCATTTTTTTGAGGCGTCAACAACCGGAAAGACTCATGGAAGCAGCTGTGCTAAAGATAGATTCAAAAGTCGACCCGAAAACGGGCGTCATCGCGGGCGTGAAGGAAAAAAGCGAGCTGAAAACGGCGCGCATCCCGATCAAAATCATTCCCGCTGAGCGATTAAAAAAGCCGGAGTGGATTCGCGTTAAAGCGGGCTCTACGTCCACGCGATTCTATGAAATAAAGCAGATTTTACGCGACGCAAATCTGCACACCGTCTGCGAGGAAGCTTCCTGCCCGAATATCGGCGAATGCTTCGGCAAAGGCACGGCTACTTTCATGATCATGGGCGATTTATGCACGCGACGCTGCCCGTTTTGTGATGTCGGTCATGGCCGTCCGCTACCGCTCGATCTTGACGAGCCACGTCATCTGGCCGAAACAATTGCGAAATTGAAATTGAAATATGTGGTCATTACCAGCGTGGATCGCGACGATCTGCGCGATGGCGGCGCGCAACATTTTGTCAATTGCATTCGCGAAACACGCAGACTTTCCCCGACTACGCGGATCGAAATTCTCACCCCCGATTTCCGCGCCAGACTGGATCGCGCGCTGAACATTTTGCGTGAGGCGCCACCCGACGTGATGAACCACAATCTCGAAACTGTGCTGCGTCTTTACAAACAGGCGCGCCCCGGCTCTGACTACGCGCACTCGCTAAAACTGTTGAAGGATTTCAAGGCCGAACATAAAGCCGTGCCAACCAAGAGCGGCCTGATGGTGGGATTGGGCGAAACCAACGAAGAGATTCTGGAGGTGATGCGCGACATGCGCGCCCACGATGTTGACATGCTCACCATCGGCCAATATCTGCAACCGTCCGGCCACCATTTGCCGGTGCTGCGCTACGCGGCGCCCGACGAATTCAAAATGTTTGAAACCGAAGCCTACAAAATGGGCTTCATTCATGCCGCCAGCGGGCCAATGGTGCGTAGTTCATATCATGCTGATCAGATGGCGCATGAGGCAGGGTTTGCTGCCGACATTTGAAGGTGAGCTAGAACAGTGAATTCTTTTTGAGAACAATCGATTGCCGCGCAACAAATTGGCTGAAAAAATGAAAATCAAACTCCCACATAAAAAGCTTTCTCGCAGAGCCTGTTGATGAAATTTTGGGGTGGGTGAATGGGTTCTGGAAGGTGTGGCGGGCAACTGCACCAAAATGGAAATCGCAGCTGCATGCTAACGGCAAACGCTCAATTACAATGATCCAGAAAACGCTGTAGCCCGGGCGCAATTTGTTTTTTCATATGAACCAGTAAATAAAATTGTCGTTTCATTGTCGGCCACGACGTTTTGACTTCGATTAATTTACCACTTTCCAAAAAATCGGCGACCACCCATCGCGATAAACAAGTAATGCCCAGCCCTTCGGCAGCGGCACGTTTAATAGCTTCAGAATCGCCAAGCTCAATGCCAATCTGGAGGTGATGCAGATGCGGTGTGAGCGCCGATTCCACTGCATCACGCGTGCCTGAACCCTTTTCTCGTAGCAACCAGCGCGCGCCGCGCAGTATCCGCAAGGACGTAACTTTTGAGGTCCGGTCGTGAACGACAGAATGGGATGGTGCCGCAACAATCACCAGCTCGTCCTCCATCCACGGTGTCGCGCGTACGTCCGGCTGATTACTGGGTCCCTCAACAAAACCCACATCCACTTCAAATCTTCCCACAGCACCAGCGACTTCACCGGTGTTCGCAATCAGCATGCGGCTCTTCGCGACAACAGCATCGCCATCACCTGCAAGCGAGTCGCGAAAACTTGCCAGCAATCGCGGCATAACGTAATTGCCAATAGTGGTGCTTGCCGCAAGACGTAACGGGGTTGCGCTGGAAAGTAGATGATCCGCGTAGTGCCGTTCAATATCTTCCGCGCCATTAATTAACGACATCGCATGCGGCAATAGA
>JAYVYF010000258.1:0-5573 GCA_043784585.1 Burkholderiales bacterium | reverse complement strand
GTCGCTGTCCGAGCGCGATGTTGAGTCGCTGTTGAATGCCCCGGATGTGAATACGCCGCTCGGCTTGCGTGACCGCGCGATGCTGGAAACACTCTATGCAACGGGGCTGCGCGTGACCGAATTGGTGACACTCAAAGTGGTACAGGTAAGCCTCGAGATGAACGTGGTGCGGGTGATCGGAAAAGGCAATAAGGAGCGCCTCGTACCGATGGGCGAAGTGGCGGCGGAATGGATTCAGCGTTATCAATTGCAGGCGCGGGGCGAGATTTTGGGCGAGCAGAAAACACCGGATTTATTCGTCACGCAGCGCGGTGCAGCCATGACCCGGCAAATGTTTTGGCACACAATTAAAGCGCAGGCGTTTCGCGCCGGCATTCACGTGCCGATCTCACCGCATACGCTGCGGCACGCGTTTGCGACGCATCTGATTAATCACGGTGCAGATCTGCGCGTGGTGCAATTGCTGCTTGGCCATGCCGATATTACGACCACGCAAATTTATACGCATGTGGCCCGCGAGCGCATGAAAGCACTGCATGCAATGCATCATCCGCGAGGTTGAGGGTGATGGCAGGTATCCGAAATATCAAAGCGCCATAGTATTAAAATCAATATTGGCGCGCATCTCAGAACAGTTTTGTCTGCAAACTCCGGCCAATGCTAGAGTTTAAATATAAAAACTTCCGTCACTAGCAACGGTCTGCCACCTTTCCAGAATACGCTGCGTCGCGCCCATAGCGCACTGGCGTCGAATTCAATCACCTGTTTTGCGCGCCGATACAGCGGATGACGCGCATCGATTTTTTTATATTCCATGGGCAGCCGCGTGACGTTTGGATCGTGAAACAACATCTCGGCCAGCGGACGCTGACCCAAGCGCGACAACCCGCGCCACGCGCTGCGTAAATCGCGCCGGCTCGCCACGCTGTGCGCAAAAATCAGCGGCGTATCGCCATCGCGCAAAATCACCTCCCGCACCACCGCAAGCTGATGCTCGCGCAAGCCTAATTCACGACGTTCGTCGCGGGTCGGGCGCTGAAATTTTTGCGCCAGACGCACTAAATTGAATTGCCAATAATGCCTGGTGATGCGTGCGGTGAGCGAACCGCGATCCGTCAGCCAAGCGCGCAGGGGATGCGGATGGGGAGGCGGCGCGCTCCGCCATGCGTCGGGGCGGGTCAGGCGAAGCGTTCTCACCCGTGTCTCATCCGCGTCTCATGCTTTTAAATAATGCTGACGCGATCCGAGCCAGCGGGCGAGATGCTTTTCGGCAGCGGCGTGGTCGTTTTTAAGCAGCCAAGTGGACGCTTCGCGCGCGGTCTCCAGCAAATCCACATCTTGTTCAATATCGGCAAAGCGCAACAATGGTGTACCGGATTGCCGTGCGCCCAGATGCTCACCCGGGCCGCGCAGCAGCAAATCTTGGCGAGCGATTTCAAAGCCATCGGTATTTTCAAAAATCGTTTTTAGCCGCGAACGGGCGATTTCGCCAACGGGTTGGTGATACATCAACACACACGTACTTTGCTTGGCACCCCGCCCTACGCGGCCACGCAGCTGGTGCATTTGCGACAGCCCCATGCGCTCCGCATGCTCAATCACCATCAAGCTCGCGTTTGATACATCGACGCCCACTTCGATCACCGTGGTCGCCACCAGCAATTGAATATCGTTGGCAACAAAAGCCGCCATCACCTGGTTTTTTTCTGCTGGCTTCATGCGACCGTGAACCAGGCCGACCTTCAAATCCGGGAAGGTGACACGCATATTTTCAAACGTATCGACGGCGGTTTGCAATTGCAGCGTTTCGGATTCTTCGATCAGCGGGCACACCCAATAAGCCTGTGCGCCCGCTTCACAAGCCAAACGAATTCGCTCCAGCACTTCGTCGCGACGCGAATCCGCAATCAGCTTGGTCACAATCGGCGTGCGGCCCGGCGGCAGCTCATCGATTACCGATACATCCAGATCCGCAAAATAGCTCATCGATAGCGTGCGCGGGATCGGCGTGGCGGACATCATGAGCTGATGGGCTTCAAAGTTCTGCTCTCCGCCGCCGATATTCGCGTTCGCCTTGGAATTGGCTTTCTCGCGCAGCGCCAAACGCTGGCCAACGCCAAATCGATGCTGCTCATCAATAATCGCCAGCCCCAGTTTTGCGAACACCACACCCTCCTGGAACAGCGCATGTGTGCCTATTGCGAGTTGGGTTTTACCCGCTGCAATGTCAGCGATAGCCGCGCGTTTTTCCTTCGCCTTCAAGCTGCCCGTCAACCAGGTAACGGTCGTGCCCAGCGGCGTGAGCAGGCCGCTAAGCTTGCGGTAATGCTGCTCGGCCAAGATCTCGGTGGGTGCCATCAAGGCCGCCTGAAAGCCATTTTCAATGGCTTGCGCCGCTGCCAGTGCGGCCACAATAGTCTTGCCACTGCCGACATCGCCTTGAAGCAAACGCTGCATGGGATGGGGTGCAGCAAGATCCGCCGAAATTTCGTTAGCTGCACGGATTTGTGCACTTGTCAACGCAAACGGTAGCGTTGCTTTGAACGCCTTGCTTAATTTGGTTTTTCCGATCAAACGTGGCGCGGATTTCAAGTCGCGGGCGGCACGGGCTTTTTTCATCGCGAGTTGCTGGGCCAAAAGCTCGTCAAATTTAATGCGTTGCCACGCCGGATGTGTGCGCTCCATCAAGCTGGATTGCGCGGCCTCAGCAGGCGGGCGATGCAGCGTCAACACGCTGGCGCGGAAATCGTGCAGGCGGTATTGGTGTCGAACAGATTCGGGAAGCGCATCATCGAACGCAGCCCTACTTTCCAAGGTTGCCAGCGATTTTTCGATGGCGCGGCGCAGAACGGTTTGCGAGACGCCTGCAGTTGTCCCATAAATCGGGGTCAGCGACTCGGGCACAGGCTCGTTGTCGGTCACGATCCGATAGCGCGGGTGAACCATCTCGGCACCGAAGAATCCTGGCCGCACCTCGCCAAATAATCGAAGCCGTTTGCCCACCGCCATTTGTTTGATCTGGCTGCCGTAAAAATTCATAAAGCGAAGATACAAAAGATCATCACCGTCCTGAGTTTGTACCACCAGCTGGCGACGCGGACGATAAGTAATTTCGCTATGAATAATCTCGGCTTCAACCTGGCAAGCTTCACCGATGCGTGCGTCACGCACCTTGGTGATACGGGTCTCGTCTTCGTAGCGCATCGGCAAGTGCAACGCAAAATCCCAGTCTTCACGCAGACCGATTTTGGCTAGTTTTTCCGCCACAGTTGACGCGCTCCCTTCCCGGGGTTTGCTGGACGAGGGCGGTTTATTTTTAGGCGGCAACCTGGATTTAATCAAACGTGTGCTGATGACTCAAGTTAGGCCAAGGATATTTTTTCGGTAAAAAAATCGAGCTTCAACTACTCAACCGTTGCTCGATAGTGAAACCTCGGGCAGTACCATAATGGCCTCCATCTCAACTTGGGCGCCTCGTGGGAGCGAGGCGACGCCGATGGCAGCACGCGCTGGAAACGGCTCCTTGAAGTAGGTGACCATGATCTCGTTTACTTTAGCAAAGTGGCCAAGATCGATCATGAATACGGATAGTTTGACGATGTCATTTAGCGTCCCGCCACTGGCAATGCACACCGCCGTCAGATTATCGAACACGCGCTTTATCTGGTTCTCGATCCCATCCACTAAATGCATGGTGGCGGGATCAAGCGGAATCTGCCCTGAAAGATAAACGGTATTACCCACCTTCACTGCTTGTGAATACGGGCCGATGGCGGCGGGAGCAAAAGGCGTCGAGACAATTGTTTTCATTTTTCAGGGGTGGTGTTGTCTTTGATTTCTTTATGCGATTCGGCGTCTTTAAGAACCTTACGTTCTTTGCTGCCATCTTTGTGCGAATCTTTGTGGCCCTCGCGTAACTGCCCTGATTTTAACCGCGTCAGGCGCACCACTTCCGGCAAATTTCGCAGTTGTTTCATCACGCTCGCCAGATGCAAACGATTTTTTACATCGATCGTAAATTGTAGCGTGGAATATTTTGCGTCGCCCGCCTCCAGATCGTCCATACGCACTTGGGCAATATTTGAATCGGCACTCGCAATCTCGGCCGCGAGCCTGGCCAACACGCCACGTCGGTCGGTGACCAAAATTCGAATATCAACCTTAAAAAACCGATCAATCGACGGGTCCCATTGCACATCCACCCATTTTTCAGGATCGAACTTGAACGGGTGTACCGCTGGACAATCATGGGTATGAATGATGAGGCCCTGTCCGCCTTTCATCTGCGCAATGATCGGGTCACCTGGGATGGGTCGGCAACAAAGCGCAAACTGCACGGCCATGTCTTCGGTGCCGCGAATAATGATGGCCTCCTTGGATCGATGTTCGGGCGCTTCCAGATCAGCGAGCGCAAACAGCTTGCGTGCGGCCACCACTGCGAGGCGTTTGCCCAAACCGATCTCGGTCAACACTTCTTCTTTGGTCGTGGCATGGTCGCCCTTAAGCAATCGCTGCCAGTGGATGCGGCCGATATCGTTCGGCGCAAAATTAAGCGAACTCACCGCCTGAATCAACAACAACTCGCCTAACTCAACCGATTCTGAAAGCCGGGTAGATTTGAGATATTGGCGAATGTGCGCCCGCGCTCTGCCCGTTGCCGCGTAATTCAGCCAGGCGGCGTTGGGCCGCCCAGATACATCCGTAACGATCTCGACGCGATCACCATTTTTGAGGCGGCTGCTGAGCGGCACGCTTTCATCATTTACTTTGGCACCGACCGCACGATTGCCAATATCTGAATGTATCGCATAGGCAAAATCAATCGGCGTGGCGCCCTTGGGAAGCGATGAAATTTTGCCTTTTGGCGAAAAAACGTAGACCGCATCCGGAAACAAATCGACTTTGATATGCTCCAAAAATTCCAGCGCATCGCCGGTACCGGATTGAATCTCTAACAGCGATTGCAGCCATTGGTGAGTCTTTTGCTGGACATCCGACAGCGAGGTGTCGTGTGCGTCGGAGGTTTTATACAGCCAATGCGAGGCCACCCCGGCTTCAGCGATTTTATGCATATCCGCCGTGCGGATCTGTAGCTCAATCGGAGTTCCATACGGTCCAAAAAGGGTCGTGTGCAGTGATTGATAACCGTTTGATTTGGGAATCGCGATGTAGTCTTTGAATTTTCCGGGGAACGGTTTGTAAAGCGTGTGGAGGGCCCCCAGCGCCACATAACAGGAGGGCAGATCTTTGACAATAATTCGAAAGCCGTAGATGTCCAGGACTTCGGAAAACGAAATGTGCTTTTCCTGCATTTTTTTGTAAACCGACGACAGGAATTTTTCTCGGCCTGTGACTGCGGCTTCAAGCTTGAATTCTTTCAAGCGGTCTTTCATCGCATCCAGTATTTTGCCGATAACCTCGCGTCGATTCCCGCGCGCCGCTTTGACGGCTTTTTCAAGCACCTTGAATCGATTGGGGTGCGAATAACGAAAGCCCAAATCCTCAAGTTCGTAGTAAACACTATTGAGCCCGAGTCGATTGGCGATGGGCGAGTAAATCTCCAGCGTTTCCTT
>JAYVYF010000257.1:0-2612 GCA_043784585.1 Burkholderiales bacterium | reverse complement strand
GGCCTTGACGGACAGAAGATGTCCAAAAGCTACGGCAACACAATCGACATGCGCGACACACCGGACGCCATCACAATTAAAGTCCGGCGGATGCCTACGGATCCTGCGCGAGTACGCCGCACCGATCCTGGCGATCCAGAAAAATGTCCGGTATGGACACTGCATAAGGTGTACTCAGATCAAACGGTTCGTGATTGGGTGATGGCGGGATGCAAGAGCGCTGGCATTGGCTGTTTGGAGTGCAAACAGCCCGTTATTGACGGCATCATTACCGAGCTAAAGCCGATGCGTGATCGCGCCGCACCGTTTGAAGAAGACCCCACTCTGGTTAAAAATATTATTGCTGATGGCTGCGAAAAAGCACGCGATACAGCGGAAGAAACGATGCGCGACGTGCGCGATGCAATGGGATTGAATTACCGATGAAGTCAGTTTGTCTAGCGTTAACGGCTGCTGTTGTGTTGTCCGCCTGCGGCGCCACCGTATCACCTCCACGCGCACCATTTACCGCTTCTCCGCTTGCACCCGCTACCGCATTGATGGTTGCAGCGATTGCGCCGGTGGTGGTGCCCAGCAAATTACCAGCGGGCAAAACGCAATTTGAATTCGTCGACAATAAAGGCGACCCCACCCGCCCGGTCAAGGTTTGGATGTTTGTGCCTGAATCCTGCGACACAAAGTGTCCGCTGCAGTTTGTGATGCCCGGTGTAAAACGGGATGCCGAACAATATTTGGATGCTTGGGTGGGATTTGCGAACGAACGCAAATTTGTGGTCGTCGCGCCGGAGTTTAACCGTCAATACTTTCCAAATGATGATGACTACACTTTGGGGCGATCCACCACCGAGACGAACCCAGCCAAATGGACTTTCGCTGTACCTGAGCACCTGTTTGACGAATTGAAATCGCGCTATGGTTTCGCTTCCGACACTTACCGCTTGTTTGGTCACTCTGCGGGCGGCCAGTTTGTACACCGCATGCATCTATTCATTCCACAACACCGCGCAAGCCCGATTATCGCGGCAAACGCGGGCTGGTATACCGAGTTTGAATGGGGCCTGTTGTTTGCATCCAAGTTTCCCTACCCCTACACCACGATAGGCTCGCGCGTTGATGAGGCAGACACCAAATTGGTTTTACATCATCCCTTCGTATTGATTCTGGGCGATCAAGATACCGACCCGAACGATGCGATGCTCAACAAAAGCGTAGCCGCTAACCTGACCGGCTCGAACCGCCTGGCGCGTGGTCGCCACTTTTACGAAAACGCGCAGCGTGCGGCGCAGCGACTGGATGTGAGGTTTACCTGGCAGCTGCAGATAGTGCGCGGCGTTGCCCATAACCATGCGGGCATGGCTGCGGCTGCCATCAAATTGATGTATCCCGATTAAAAAATGAGCATTGAGCTAACCGCTGATCGCATCGCGGAAATCCAGTCGCAGCCATCGCTGGATATGCAGATGCCGATCGCACGTATTCGTGGCGAAGTGATGACCGAGATGCCGACGGATTTGTTTATTCCACCGGATGCGCTGTCAGTCATCCTTGAGCAATTTGAAGGCCCGCTGGATTTATTGTTGTATTTAATTCGCAAACACTCGGTTGATATTCTCGATATCCCGATGGCAGAATTGACCCGGCAGTACATGAAATATATTGAAGCAATGAAGGATACTCAGCTTGAATTAGCGGGCGAGTATTTATTGATGGCTGCGATGTTGATTGAAATCAAAACACGCATGTTGTTGCCGCGTCCACCGAAAGAAAATGAAGCTGAGGTCTTGGACCCACGTGCAGAATTGGTGCGGCGTCTGCTTGAATATGAACAAATGAAAGCAGCAGCGCTCGCCATCGACGCCATGCCACGTAAAAACCGTGACTTTTCAATCGTAGATGTATTGGTTGAGCAAAGCCTGATAAAGCGCGTGCCTACCGTGCTGGTTGCTGATTTGACAGAAGCTTGGCGGGTCATTTTAAATCGCGCAAAAGCCACCCAAAAGCACCGCGTTGGCCGCGAGGAGCTTTCGGTACGTGCGCACATGAGCCGTATCTTGCGGGTGCTAACAGGCAAGGGCTTTTTGAAGTTTGACGAATTATTTACGCCAGAAGAAGGCGTTGCCGTTGTGGTCGTAACGTTCCTTGCGGTGCTGGAAATGGCCCGCGAGTCGCTTCTCGACATTACGCAGTCGTCACCATTTGAACCCATCTACGTGAGACTCCGTGTCAGCAATGACGATGGCGATGAAAATGGGGCACTCCAACTTGAACCGACAATCGCATAACGAATGCTTAATACGCTTGGGACATGTGTGCGGATGGATCAATGCTTGCCCAATTAGGCGTGGTGGCAGAAACGCACGCAGCGCATGGTCGCAAAGTCCTCAAAAAGCTCACAGTGTGTACAAACCACAAATACAAATTGCAGTGGCCGCAGGCGAATATAAATTTTAATTTTTTAATCCTTAATCGTTTAATCCGTGCGGCACCCAAACAGCCGCACCGCCGTTCTAGAAGTGATAAACAAGATGTCGAATGAACACACAAACTTAAATGAAACCGCACATCCGGAGCAGGATGAAGCAGCGCCAGCAACTCCGTCTGGTTTGATGTCG
>JAYVYF010000256.1:0-2303 GCA_043784585.1 Burkholderiales bacterium | reverse complement strand
GTGGGCGTGTGCAGCAATTTGTTATCGGATGATCTGAAAAAAGATTATGTGAAATCGGTGCGTGATGACTACGACAAAGTGCGCGAGCAGCACGCGAATAAAAAGGGCGTCAAGCTGGTCACACTCGCTGCCGCGCGCGCCAATGCGGCGAAAATTGACTGGTCAAATTACGCGCCGCCCGTGCCCGCATTTATAGGCACGCGAACGCTCACCCATTTCCCGCTTGAGGAATTGGTGCCGTACATTGATTGGAGCCCGTTTTTCCAAACCTGGGATTTATGGGGAAAATATCCGCAGATTCTGGATGATGCGGTGGTTGGCGAAGCAGCCCGCGAAGTGTTCGCGAATGCACAAAAAATGCTGAAGCAAATGGTTGACGAAAAATGGCTCGAAGCCCGCGCAGTATGTGGCTTTTGGCCCGCCAACAGCGTGGGCGATTCGATTGAAGTCTATACCGATGAAACGCGAACAAAGGTGTTGCATACCTTTCATCATCTGCGTCAGCAAAACGAAAAGCCTGAAGGCAATGCGAACCAGTCCCTTGCCGATTTTGTCGCCCCTAAAGCGAGTGGGCTTCACGATTATCTCGGCGGCTTTGCCGTGACTTCCGGTATTGGCTGCGAGGAGCGCGCAAAAACCTACGAGGCCCAGCATGATGACTACAACGCGATTATGATCAAGGCACTGGCAGATCGTTTTGCGGAAGCGTTTGCGGAATGTTTGCATGCTAAAACACGGCATGAGTTTTGGGGCTATGCGACCAACGAGAAATTGAGCGTTGATGAAATGGTCGCTGAAAAATATCAGGGTATTCGCCCCGCACCCGGCTACCCGGCCTGCCCAGAACACAGCGAAAAAGCGCCCCTGTTTGAACTATTGAATGCGCCGCACGAAACTGGGATTACCCTTACTGAATCGTTCGCCATGATGCCCACTGCAGCGGTGTCCGGCTTTTATTTTTCGCATCCGCAGTCTCAGTATTTTGCCGTTGGAAAAATCGATAAGGATCAACTGGCCGATTACGCGGTGCGCAAGGGCTGGGACTTGCCGAAGGCAGAGCGCTGGCTCGCACCGAATCTGGGATAGATGTCAAACCATTAACAAATTATCGAGCACATGATGCAAACGCCCCAATCCGAAGGCTCCTATGTTCACTTCCCCGCGTCCGTGAAATCTTATTTTTTAAGTGTTCTCGCCATTCTGGTGAGCGCCGTACCCGCCAGCTTTCTGGCGTGGCTAATGGTGTCCTCAATTGGGCTTGACGGCGTCTGGCGGGCGCTAGTGACGGTATTTTTTGCAATGCTTTTTAGCGTGCTGTTTTTCGCGGGATTAGTCGCGATTGGCCGCGTCACCGGATTGACGAAGCCGAAACAATGATTGTTGTCTTGTTGAAAAAGCACGAAAACAATTATTCACGTTAAGTTTGCAAGCGTTTTTATGCTGATTTTTAATTTCAATAAATCGTTTTCAGCCGACGCGCCACCACTTGTATTTGGCACACCTGAGCGCACCATCATCGCGCGGCACATCGATGAAATTAAGCCTGCACTTCAAACTATTGCGGCGGCCACCCAAGCGGGTAAATATGCGGCTGGTTTTTTGAGCTATGAGGCAGCAACCGCATTCGATTCTGCACTGAAAACCAAAACACCTGCAGCCGATAATGTGCCGCTGTTATGGTTTGGGATTTATGCGCCGGAGGCGGTGACCCGTTCCCCGCCAGTGGCGGGGCTGGAACTTTATAACATCGCCGACTGGCAAGCGGATACGTCGCCTGAACAACATGCCGCCTCGATCAAAAAAATACGCGCCGGAATTCGCGAGGGCGCCATTTATCAGGCTAATTGCACGCTGCGTTTAAAAAGCAAATTTTCGGGCTGCGCGCATGCTTGGTACGAAGATTTGCGACGCGATTCGCATGGGCGTTTTAATGCGTTTTTAGACATTGGCACGCATCACATCTTGTCACTATCGCCTGAATTATTTTTTTCGTGGGATGGCGGAACGTTGCGCACCCGCCCGATGAAAGGTACCGCCAAACGAGCTTCCCCTCCCGCAGCTGAAAGTATAGATTGGCTGCGCTGGCATGAGCTCGACACGCGGCTGGCGGCATCGCTGCTTGAATCGACCAAGAACCGCGCTGAAAATTTAATGATTGTAGATTTGCTGCGCAACGATGTGTCACGGGTGGCGAAGCCAGGCACGGTGACGGTGCCGCATTTGTTTACGCTGGAAACGTATCCCACGCTGTATCAAATGACGTCCACGATCACCGCAGAGACGCGGCATGGAACAACGATTGC
>JAYVYF010000255.1:0-1882 GCA_043784585.1 Burkholderiales bacterium | reverse complement strand
TGTGGTGCCGGAGAAGCAGGCCGCCTATGGTGGTGCCACATCGGGTAATTACCAGTCGGGTCATCAGGCTGGATTTTTTGATAAATATAAATCGGGTGGCAGCACCGCGAACAGCACCTACACCGGTTTCAAACAATCGAATCGCGAGTATGGCGGCGCGGCGAATGATGCCGTCAATGAGAAAAGCGCGGAATATGGCCGCGACGGTGCACCGGACACGTCACGCGCCAATTTCGAAACGCGTCGCGGGGATGAAAATCATCCGTTCCGGATCGGCCAGAATGTGGCCCATGAAAAATTTGGCGAGGGCGTGGTCTTAAATTTTGAAGGACGCACCGGCGATGCACGCGTGCAAGTGAAATTTCGCAATGACGGCACGAAATGGCTGTCGCTGCAATACGCGAAGCTGACGGCTGTTTTGTAACTTTGCAATCACACCGCCCAAAACTGCTCTTGAATTAGCCGTCCAGAATTAACTACGCAGCTCGCCATTTAAACGAATCACCGCGATATCCACAAACTTGCCGCCGTGGCGATAGGCGGGTTTGAAGACCACATCAAATCCACCTACGTCGACTCTGGTGAGGCTTGAAAGCGCCGTTTGCAGGCTTTCACGAGTGAGCGCTTTGCCTGCCCGCTTGATGCCCTCCACCAATACCTTCGCAGCAATGCATGCTTCCAGTGACGTAATGGACATTGCGCCTGAATTACCGGCATCCTTGAACGCATCCGCGCACTCTTTGACGACGGGGATTTGTACATTTCGTGGCGCGGGTACCGTGAGTGCAACGGTAATGCCTGCCGACTGCGAGCCGAGCAGCTTGGTTAATTGCGACACGCCAACAAACGAGAGACTGGTGACAGGGTACGGCTTATTCAGCACCAGCAGCGCGCTGATTAATTTTGCAGCGGGCGCGGATAGCGTTGTCACTAGCAGCATTTGCGGATCGGCAGCAATGACCTGGCTAACCGCGTCTTCGTTTAAGTCTGCGTTACGCTTGATGGCAATACTGGTCGGGGTTTTGCCAAACTTACGTAACGCGGCGGCCACACTTTCAAAGTTTTGTTTGCCGACTTGATCGTCATAATGCAAAACCGCAATGCGCGTGGTGCCGAGGCTGCCCCAAAAATTCACCAGCTTGTCGATTTCTTCTGTATAGGAGACACGAATTGTATAAACATAATCGTTCTGCTTGCGGATGGTATCGGCCCCCGTAAACGGGGCAAAAAACGGCACGTGCTTTTCAGCGACAACCGGCATGGCGGGCAAACTCAGGGTCGCCGATGCGAAGCCAAAAAGCGCAAGCGCACGCTCCTCTTCGACTAGCTTTTTAGCGTTCTCACCGGCGATTTTCGCGTCGTTTTTATCGTCCAGCGTGATCAACTTGATCTGACGACCATTGACCCCGCCAGCATCGTTGATTTGCTTGAAATAAGCCATTGCGCCCACGCGGATGTCTATACCAAAATCAGCATTGGCCCCAGAGAGGGGCGCGGACTGACCGATGACGATATCAGCGGCTTGCACAAATGAGGACAATCCCAACGTTATTACTGATATCAACGCCGCGATGGCAATTACAAAAATAGCAGAAGATTTTTTCAAAGTAGACTCGACGAAGTGGATGCCTTAAATCGATTGGTGCTGGCATGCAGATTCCGTAAAAAATCGCCTCCCACCAGGAGCAGCGCAGAAAATCATGTCAAACTTTGTGTTTGATTAAAGCTAACTTAGCGTTAATTAAACGTCAGGCACCTATCGATAAGGTTGCATCAAGTCTACGTATTTATTAACACCGCAATATGAAAAAACTTCTGATGCAACTTACATTCGTCATAAACACTTTGTTGCTGACCGCGTCACATTTTAGGTCGCAGGTGG
>JAYVYF010000254.1:0-2009 GCA_043784585.1 Burkholderiales bacterium | reverse complement strand
CCACCATTGCCGCAGCACGTGGTGCATGGCCGGAAAGGCGCGTCCTGCTTGCCTTCCAGCCGCATCGCTTCACCCGCACCCGCGATTTGTTTGAAGATTTTGTGCGCGTTCTGTCTACCGTTGATGAGCTGGTACTGGCAGAGGTGTATGCCGCCGGTGAGAGCCCGATTGTTGCCGCCGATGGCCGTGCATTGATGCGCGCGATTCGTGTCGCCGGAAAAATTGAGCCCACCTTTGTTGATACGGCGGAGGAAATTGCGGCTGCCGTAGACAGCCGTGTGCGTGATGGCGATATCGTCATCACCATGGGCGCGGGCTCAGTCAGTGGCGTCGCGCCGCGTCTGGCAAACATCGGAGCCGGTGAATGAATATGGCAGAGCCGATGAAATTTCCTCCTAAAGTTGAGCCAACATTCAAGCCAACACCGCGGGGCGAATTAAAGCTCAACGAACCCATGATGAAGTACGTGTCATGGCGGGCGGGCGGCCAAGCGCAACGTGTTTATAAACCGGCTGATCTTGCCGATTTGCAAACTTTCCTGCCGACCATTGCCGCCGATGAGCCGATTTTATTTGTGGGTTTGGGCAGCAATTTGCTGGTGCGCGGTAATGGCAGCGCCGGCGGATTTGCGGGCACCGTGATTATCACCACGCCGGTGTTGAACGGCTTGGCGTTGGATCCAACTGACGCGACAATCGTGACGGCGGGCGCGGGTGTGCTGTCGCCGCATGTCGCCAAATTTGCAGCCAAAAATCATCTCGCTTCGGCCGAATGGCTGGCGGGCGTTCCGGGGACGGTGGGCGGCGCGTTGGCGATGAATGCGGGCTGCTATGGCACTGAGACATGGGAGCAGGTTGAGAGCGCAACCACGATTGATCGAGCGGGGGTGTTGCACGCGCGAACCAAAGCCGATTTTGATATTGGCTACCGCCATGTTGTGGCGCTCCATAGAGGTGAGGAATGGTTTGTATCCGCGCGCTTTCGTTTTATTCCCGGCGATGCGGTTGTTGCGCAGGCGCGCATTAAAGAGTTGCTCGCCAAACGTATGGCCTCGCAGCCGCTGGATAAACCGAATGCGGGTTCCACATTTCGCAATCCACCGAACGACCATGCGGCGCGCCTGATCGAATCGTGCGGACTGAAAGGCTTCACGATTGGCGGCGCCCAGGTATCCGCAAAGCACGCTAATTTCATAATTAATTTGGGCCATGCAACGGCAAACGATATCGAATCAATGATTGCGCATATGCAAGACACCGTGAAAGCACACACCGGTGTTGAGTTGGTGCGTGAGGTAAAAATTGTGGGAACACCTGAATGACTGATCTTAAAAACGTGGGCAAGGTTGCGGTGTTGATGGGCGGCCCCTCGGCCGAGCGAGAAATTTCACTGCTGTCCGGCAATGGTGTGTTGGCGGCATTGCGCGAAAAGGGTGTTGACGCCTATGCGTTTGATCCGGCGGTACATTCGCTGTTTGATTTGCCGCGTGAAAAATTTGACCGCGTTTTTATCGCGCTGCATGGCCGCTTCGGCGAGGACGGCACAGTCCAGGGCGTGCTTGAAGCCATGAGAATCCCCTACACCGGTAGCGGCGTGATGGCGAGTGCTGTGGCGATGGATAAATGGCGCACCAAGCTTATCTGGGAAGCGGCGGGCATTCCCACGCCGCGCTACCACATCATCCACAAAGATAGCGATTGGCTAAAAATCATCGACGACTTAAAACTGCCAATGATCGTGAAGCCCGCGCGCGAAGGTTCCAGCATTGGCATCACCAAGGTGAGCAGCGTCGCCGACCTGCCTTACGCGTATGAACTCGCGTCGAAGCTTGATCCGCTGGTGATCGCTGAAGAGTTTATTGCGGGTCAGGAATTAACTGCGTCGGTGGTCAATGATGAGGTGCTTTCGCTGATTCGTATCGAAGCGCCCGAAGGCAAATACGACTACGCCAATAAATATTTTAAAGACGTTGTGAAGTATCACTGCCCGTCGGGAATTGATGCTGACAT
>JAYVYF010000253.1:0-5204 GCA_043784585.1 Burkholderiales bacterium | reverse complement strand
GCTGAAAATTGATAACCCATGTAATAAACGCAAGATAACATACGATGTTTTATACATTAATACTACTGGAAAACACCATGACATTCGCCGCAAGCGATGTGGTACCGCTTTCACAAGCGCGCGCCACGCTCTCGGAACTGGCCGAGCAGGTCATAGCGGGTGCTGAAAAAATCATCCCCAAAAATGGCAAAAGCTATATCGCCATCATTGACGCCAAACGCCTTGACTACTACCACCGACTGGAACACGAGCGCATTCATCTGCTCATTATCGACGATGCCCGCAAAGGGCTGGACGACGTCATAACGGGCAACGTCAATGATGCCCGCAGCGCGATAAATGCGCTTGAGCTTAGACCTAAGCGCACAATCAAAACCAGTCGCTAATTTTGCCTGCCTGAGCTGCCAGACCTTCCCAATGAAGAATGTCAAAAGCCAGGTCAAAATCACCGCTAACGCCGAGTGCAATCTCGAATAAATCGAGCGCTTTTTGCTTGCCGACGGCGCACCACAAACGTTTGATGTGCTGCTTGACGAATTAAATGCCACCATCCTTGCGAATTTGGAACGCTTCCCCGAGTTGTGGCGGCTGCTTGTGAATCGAGGCGCTCACTCGGTTGACGTTAACGTCGGTCAGGATCGCCTCAACTTACAACACAGTCGCCTTGGCAAAAATGTGGCGCTGCGCAAATATGCGCGCACGGATTATTTGTTGCTCAACGCACAGGTTGATGAGGTCATTCATCTGCTGTCGATTCGCCATCACCGCCAGCCATCGTTTGATTTTCGGGCGCTGTGGGAGTGGTGAAATGCTTCACAAAAAAAATTTCAATAAACCCGACCTTCCACGGCATCTACGTTAACGATCCGATAGCCCATAAACTGAAGCTCGGTCGCGGCAGCCTGGAGTTTTTTCATATCCTGATCGAACAGAAATACTCCCAAAGAAGCGGGCCATCAACATTCCATTGCGTCTGGTGCCGCATGTTTGCAAACATTGCCTCGATCGCTTCGAGAGGGATGCGCTTTGATGTCTGCGCTCGCCCGGGCATAAGGTACCCAACCATAAGAATGGCAAGCGCTGCGGCGATTAAAGTACGTCTGGTAGGCATTGGAACATCGACCGTTTATGATCGATCGCTAACGCCGAGCTAAGCGGCAGTTTTCAAGCTTTGGCTTTGGCTTTGGTTTTAGTTGATTACTTTCGCGCAACAAAACCACAAAACCGTGACTTACAAACTGTCCCAGGAGCGCAGCGATCGATGCTTGAGCGCGTTGCTCACAAACTACTGCCCATAAACAACTGTTGAAGGTTAAATTTTATTGGGGTATGAAAAATCCGTAAAATCCTGCAACAGAAAACTTCAATTAGCTGGCACGCTTCAGCGAGTTTTTGATCGGATTCGTTACGTACTATAACGTAAGGATTGAAAACAAGAAACTACGTTGACTGACCGGCCACCATTTGTAGTGAATTTATTACCGACCTTCACTCTGCTGTCAACCACACTCTATAAAATCGTAAACCCTAGAACTGGCGTATCGTTACAAACAAAAGTGGCTTAAACGGCACGCCTTTATTAGGGTTTTATTTTTTATTGGGTAAAAGCGACCGCCACTAACTCAACATCCGCTCAATATAACGGGCCACCAAATCAATCTCCAAATTCACTTTAGAGCCGCTGATCAAACCGCGAATGGTGGTGACCTGATGGGTGTGCGGGATGATGTTCATTTCGAACAGCGCGTTACCGTCGTTCAGGTCACGCACGGAGTTTACTGTGAGTGAAATGCCGTTGATGGTAATAGAGCCTTTGCGGGCGATGTATTTTTTTAATTCACTCGGCGCTTTGATTTCGAGCCGCCATGAGGCCCCCAAATCTTCCATCGCCGTCACGGTGCCGAGGCCGTCCACATGGCCGCTGACCAAATGGCCCCCGAGCCGGTCGCCGAAGCGCAGTGATTTCTCCAGGTTCACTTCTGCGCCCTGCACCAATCCCTGAGTAAGCGAAAGCGTTTCCTGTGACACGTCGACGCTAAATGTCTGGGCCGTTTTTTCGACCACGGTGAGACAGCAACCGCTCACTGAAATCGAATCACCGATGGCGACGTTGTGTAATCCCAAGCGCGGTGCGTGGATGATGAGCCGCGTATTGGCGGGCGTGACATCTGCTTTTTCAATGGTGCCTGTGGTTTCAATGATGCCGGTGAACACTACGCGCCTCCTGCTGAATTATTGACGGTTGCGGTGATGCGCAGATCGGGGCCGACCATGCGCACATCGATAAATTTCAACTCAACTTTATCTTGCAAATGGGTGAGCTCGGGCAACGCGAACAAGCCGCGAGCGCCATCACCAAAAATGCTCGGAGCCACATAAAAAATAATCTCGTCCACCACGCCCGCGCTGAGGAGAGACGCGTTCAACTTGGCACCTGTTTCGACCATGATGTGATTCAGCCCGCCGCGATATTGGGCGAGCGCATGCATCATCGCGATTAGATCGGTTTTTCCCTTTACGGCTTCAGTCGGAATGCGCATCACATCAACGCCACGCATCGAAAGCTCGGTCGCGCGTGCTTCATCTCCTGTTGCGGTCACGATCAGGCTATTGCCGCCGCAAAGCAATTGCATACCGTCACGAACATCCAGCCGGCTATCCAACAAAATACGCAGCGGTTGCCGCACACAAGGCACATCGCGAACCGTGAGCGCGGGATCATCGGCCAAGGCGGTGCCAATGCCGGTCATGACCGCACACACTTTCGAGCGCAGCAGATGCACGTCGCGGCGTGCGTCAGCGCTCGTTATCCATTTTGATTGACCATTCGCCAGCGCGGTCTTACCGTCCATGCTTGCGGCGACCTTGAGCGTGACCCACGGACGCATGCGCGAGACACGAGCGAGGAATGCTTTTAGCTGCTCTCGAACCTGCGCTTCCATCAGCCCAATATCAAGCTGAATGTTTGCATCGCGTAGACGTTCGTGACCTTTGCCGTCAACGCCTTCAAACGGATCATGCAAGGCCGACACCACGCGCGCGACTTTCGCGTCAATCAATAAATTCGAACATGCCGGGCCACGCGATTTTGCATGCAGCGCACACGGCTCCAACGTGGAATAAATGGTGGCACCTTCGGGCGATTCGGTGCATACCGCCAACGCCATTGCCTCGGCATGTGGGCGGCCGCCGGACTGTGTGAAACCTTCGCCGATAATGCGCCCGCGCTTGACGATCACGCAGCCAACATGCGGGTTCGGTGTGGCGACGCCGCGCGCTTGCTCGCCAAGCTGAATGGCGCGCGCCATCATGGCGTGGTCGGCTGCGCTAAACATTTTCAAAACTAATTCTTTTGCACTTCGCGGATCGCCGCTTTAAATTCTTCAGCATCTGAAAAACTGCGATAAACCGAGGCGAATCTGACATAACCAACTTCATCGAGTAATTTCAATTCTGCCATCACCATTTCGCCGACCTTGCGCGAAGGCAATTCGCGCTTGGCTTCGTTCAATAGCGTTTGCTCGATGCGATCCATCGCCGCCAGCACGTGCTCTTCGCTCACGGCACGTTTATGCAACGCACGATGAAAACTGGTCTCCAATTTTTTTCGCGAAAAGTCTTCGCGCTGACCATTCGATTTGACGATGGTCGGCATCCGCAACTCGGCGGTTTCATAGGTGGTGAAGCGTTTATGGCAGACCGTACAACGTCGCCGACGCCTCACCACATCACCCTCTTCTCCCACGCGCGAATCGATTACTTGAGTCTCTTGCGCACTACAAAAGGGGCATTTCATTTCTTATTTTGTTTCAGAGCTAACCTTAGCTGTACACCGGAAACTTCTTCGTCAACGCTGAGACTTTCGCGCGCACGGCCGAAATATTGGCGTCATCGCGCGGATTATCGAGCACATCTGCGATTAAATTCGCCGTCATCTCGGCTTCAGGTTCCATAAATCCACGTGTCGTCATTGCCGGTGAACCAAGCCGTACGCCGCTGGTTACAAACGGCTTTTCAGGATCGTTTGGAATCGCATTTTTGTTGACCGTAATATGGGCATGACCGAGCACTGCCTCCGCCTCTTTGCCGGTAATTTTCTTGGCTTGTAAATCAACCAGCATGACGTGAGATTCGGTACGGCTCGACACGATCCGTAAACCACGCTTCATCAGGGTTTCGGCCATGACGTGCGCGTTTTTCAGCACTTGCTGCTGATAGGTTTTGAACTCTGGCTGCAGCGCTTCATGGAATGCAACTGCCTTGGCCGCGATGACATGCATTAGCGGGCCGCCTTGAATGCCGGGGAAAATTGCCGAGTTGATGATTTTTTCGTGTCGCGCTTTCATCAAAATAATGCCCCCGCGCGGGCCGCGCAGCCCCTTGTGGGTGGTGGTCGTCACGATATCTGCGTACGGTACCGGGTTCGGATAAACGCCACCGGCAATGAGGCCCGAATAGTGCGCCACGTCAGCCATAAAATAGGCGCCCACGTCCTTGGCGATTCTAGAGAAACGCTCGAAATCAATGCGCAACGAATATGCCGATGCCCCCGCCAGAATCAACTTGGGCTTGTGCTCATGCGCCAGGCGTTCGACTTGGTCATAGTCAATTTCTTCTTTCGCATTCAAACCGTACGAGATTGGCTTGAACCATTTACCAGACATATTTAAATGCATGCCATGCGTCAGATGCCCGCCCTCGGCCAGGCTCATGCCAAGGAAGGTATCACCTGGATTGAGCAACGCGAAGAACGCCGCCTGATTTGCCTGTGAGCCAGAATTTGGCTGAACGTTGGCGGCTTCCGCACCAAACAGTTTTTTCACGCGATCAATTGCCAATGTTTCTGCACTGTCGACAAATTCACAGCCGCCGTAGTAGCGTTTACCCGGATAACCCTCGGCATATTTATTCGTGAGCTGACCGCCTTGCGCCTCCATCACGGCAGGGCTGGTGTAGTTTTCAGAGGCAATCAATTCAATATGGTCTTCCTGGCGCTGATTTTCCTTTTGAATCATCGCAAAGATTTCGGGATCAGTTTTTTCAATCGTATTGGAACGGGAAAACATGCATAGCCTCAAAAAGAAAAGCAAGTCCGCAAAGGGGGACATGCTGCGGTTAGATAACGCCAGATTTTATCATGCGACTCGGGGAGCAACTAGCGATGCCTCGGTAACAACGTCAGCGACAACAATGGAAACACCAGC
>JAYVYF010000252.1:0-12943 GCA_043784585.1 Burkholderiales bacterium | reverse complement strand
AAGCTCTTGTTGTTCTTTGGTGCGCGATTGAATCTGTGTTTCTGCTTGAATTTCGATCTCGCGCAGCTGCACCTTCATACGGCTGACGTTTTCCGAAAGCTCCAGCAGCGCGCGCTTGAAAGTAATCATTTCAAGGTCAATTCGCGAGCGTGCAATCGCCAATTCACCAGCCTCGTTAACGAAGCGATCAATCATATCGGCGTTAACCCGCAGAAGCGCTTGACGCTCACGACCTTCAAGTTTTTCGCCTTCGGCTACAATTTCGGCACGCGCAGCAACCAATTTAGCCAACGGTGCAGGAAGCTGGCTAGACACATCAGCCACGACCGGGATGTCGATTGGGGCAGCAAGATCACCTTTTGCAATGCGATCCAGTGCTGAATTGAAACGATCCAGGCCCTCATCGATTCTATCGAACTTGGTAATCGCAGGTATGGCTGCTGCTTCCATCTCGATGATATCGGTTTCCATCACGTGCGCGAGCTCGCCTAGGCGCATCAAGCCGGCCATGCGCGCAGAACCCTTCAGCGTATGTAAATGGCGGGTAAGTTCAGTCACCGGCGCATGATTTGAGGGCGAAGCTCGCCAGCGACGGAGCGCATCGCCTACTTGCGGGACGATTTCTCGTGCTTCTTCCACGAAAATGGGCAGTAAATCGGGATCGATATCGTCCTGCACCGTCCGACGATCCTTGCCGGATTCAAATTGTGGTGATTGGCTAGCGGCAACCGCTGCAATGATGGTGTCGGTTGTCGGCAGCTGGCTTGGCGCATACGCAACGGCGGCAGGAGCAGCTGGGGGCGGTGTGATGGGGGTCGGCGGCGGCGTGTTGTCATCTGCACCAAGTGCCGCCAGTCCCGTCATCGCCGCAGCTCCTGCCGCGACGTTCAACCACGCTGAAGAATCAAACACGGGCGTGTCGGTTGCGGGTGGCTTTTCACTTGCTGCAATATCAGACTCGACTTTTGCTGTCTCCGCAATTCGAGACTCTGTCGCAGCAATCCCGTTTACCAACGGCTCGGCATGATCAGATACGGCGTCTGTCGCCTGCACTGGCGTCGACGCTGGACTGTCGACAACCACGGGTTCTGCGGCGTAAACAGGCTCGCTTTCAGCGGGGATGATTGTTTCTGCCGCCCGCTCTACAGGTGCTTCAGCGACAGGTAACTCGATTGGTATTGTTATTTCAGTGGTGCCTGCCAAATCATCAGCAAGTAACGCATCGGCGGTTGGCTCTATTGCGACTGCATCAAGCGTAACCGGTGCATCAAACAATGCAGAAACATGGTCAGCTTCAATGGGTTCAGCGGGTATCGGCGGTGGCAACTCTATGGGCGCTCTAGCGGGAGTCGATATAGGGTCATCGAAGAAATCAAAGTCATCGGCGTAGTCAGCCGGCGAGCGATCCGTTGGCGCAACGGGTGGAGGACTTGGCGCTAGAAGCGCTTCTTGGCTACGTTGCAAGTTTTCAGCTATTGGTGCCGGTGCTTGGCTGGCTTCAGAAATGATGGGGGGCATTGGCGGCAGCGGGCCCGGAAGTTCTGCCTCTATCTCGGGAATTATCAACAGGCGCTGGGTTACTTTTAGCGGCGCTGATAGATTGGTGCCCTCACCGATTTTGCGCGCATCTGCGAACTCGGTACGCAAGTCTTTTAATTCCTGTTCAAGGTCGGGACGCGGTGTTGGGGCATCGTGGCTTACCAACCCTCGAACCATCGTCGCGAGGGCCTCAACGCTCTGACTGGTGATCGATAAGCGACGCGGTGTCCAGGATGGTGGCACGTCAATAGCATCCTGCAGCCATTTTTCGAGCGCATGCGCGACATCAGCAATCATCATGAAGCCGGTTGTACGTGATGAGCTGGTGAGGGTGTGTGCGGCACGCATGAACTCATGCGAAACCGGGCGCATACCATTCGACTCGAGCGAGAACATCTCATTCTCGAGCGTGGCGATATGCGCTTTCGCTTCTTCAATATAAATTTCGAAGAAGGGAGCCGGTATGGAAACCGAACCAATAATAATTTCAGGCGGACTGGCATAAATGAGGCCACTATCGTCAGGCACAGTCTCTAGCGACGGCTCAGCTACTTCTGTTGGCGGTGCCGAAGGTACCAGATCCAACGCCACGGGCGACAGCGAGCGATCAGATTCTATCGACTTGGCGGGCACCTCTGCCTCAGTGGCGTTTGCAGTGACAGGTAGATCAACTGGTAGCGGCTCAACAGGTAGCACTTCAATTGGTGGGAGCAGTGGCAGTTCAAACGGTTTGTCCAGATCAAGAGAGGGCAAATCAAAATCTGCAAACGTGCGCTCAGCAACGCCCGCAACCAGCGAACTAGGTTCCGCTAATGGCTCTACCAAGCTAGGCGCGGAGGGTAATGAGACTTGTGATAATTGTGTTGACGATGGCAGTTGGATTTCTTTGTCGTTTTTGATCAGATCAGCCAAGCGCGATATTTCCGCGCCATCAATCACGGCCACACCGGTTTGCTGCAAAGTGGCCACCCACGTGCCAAAAGCGGTGGACGTATGATCGATAAAATGCATAAGGCTTGGCGACGCAGGCTTTTCGTCTTTTAACCATTTGTTCAAAGCCTGTTCACAATTCCACGCTACCTCACCAAGGTCATTTAGGCCAACCATGCGCCCGGATCCTTTGAGCGTGTGATAGCCACGCCGAATCGTGGTCAGCGATTCCTTCTCATGCGGACTGGTACGCAAAATATCAAGGTTTTGACGAATAGTTTCGACTACTTCAGTCGCCTCTTCGAGGAAAATCTCCAGCAATTCCTGATCAACTTCTGATGAAGGCGCATCAATCAGCTGTACTGTTTGCGGCGCCGGTGTTTCGGTTGGCTTCTGCGGTGCAATATCCTGCAACGCGGCGCTCATACCGACTTTCATCGGGTCAAACGTGCCGTCAATTGCTTTCAATGCTTCTTCGCTGAATTTAGCTGATTTTGTATCCGCAATCAGCTCGGCTCCCTGCTTCAATTCTTTAACAGCGTCACGGAGTTGCTCGCGTGTCGCGGTCGCCTCAGGCTGCTGCTTCCAATCCTCGTATAGCTCTTGTACTTTTTGTTTAGCTACGTCAACGTCCCCCGCAGTGACGGGCGATTTGATCATGCTTTGCTCGGCCTCAACCGGCTTGGTGGCAAGACCAAAACGAACCAAAGCGGGCATCAAAATATCTCTCGGTGACGCTGCCCCCTGCTGAAGCGCGGTAACATAAAGCCCGAGCGCAGAAATACCTTCCGCCAAGCTCTCGGCATCATCGCCCACGCCTTTCATCGCCCCAGATGCAAACTGCGATACACGATCTCGAAGCATCTGGTTGAGGCCGGCCGCTTCGTCCAATTCCAGAATTGAAAGCGCCCCTTGCACCTGCGAAAACAAAGGCAGCAATGGCGACAATTCGCCCGTCCGAGACGGATCACGGAAATAATTGTCCAGCGCAGTTTCGATTGTAGTGAGGTTTACCTGTACCTCTTGACCAACCTGGAACATCAGCATGCGCTCTTGCGCCCGCCTGGTGATGTCGTCCATTAGCGGATTAACGGATGGGTCAAGCGTGGGTAGTACCGCGCCCGTCATGGCTCCCTTCACTCGATCCGTGACGCTGGTGACTTGCTGCGCGAAATCTGTAGAAAGGCGGAAATAATTTTCAAGCGATGATTCGGCAAACAAAAGCGCAGTCGCGACTTCCAAGCCTTGCGATTCTGTCAGCGCGGTGGCGGATTTACGCAAATGTGCGCTTGCTCCGGCGAGTACCTGCAATAGCTTTAATAGATCTTTGTTCGGCTGCTGCAAAGATTCCTGCGCCAATGCCTCGCTGTCAATACCAAATGGCTCTAACGCGGGTCGATTTCCCGCGGTAAATTTTAGCCAATGATCTTTCAGGGTTTGCAGCCGTTCGCGCATCGCCCGCAAAACAGTTTTGAGTTGGTCATCCAGTGCTGTGTCTCGACCTGCATCAGGCAGCGCCAGAAGTTCATCCAGACGATACAACTCACGGATTCTTTTCAATCGCTCGGTCTGGGCCTTTGATTTGCCAATTACCAATAACAAATCGCGGAATAACTTTTCTGGGACCTTTTGTACGCCTTCGATTAATAACTTGATTTGCTGATCAATCTTGCCAAATAGCTGTACCGCAAGTGTGCCTGCATCTGCGGGATCGCTGGCAACAGCGTCAAAAAATCCGCTGGCTGTGTACCAGAACGAGCGAGTAGGCGAGGTAACCTGAAGCGCTTCAATCGCCAGCGTTGCGTTTCGCATTTCGCGAGCGCCACCCAACAAATCCTTGTCGCGAAGCAGTTTGAGCAATCCGGTTTGATACATGCTGCGTCGGTGCTTTATTGCGGCTATCAATGCATCCGATTTCGGCAGCGCAATCGTGTCGTCAGGCATTGGAATCGCGACCGACAAATCGGGTGAGAATAAATCACTCTCGGAAGCGTCAGTTGCCCCGCGCGCTTTGTTCACCGCCAAGTAGGCTGCCGCTAACATCATGGGTCGATCGGTTTCACCGGCCATTAGATTATCGAGATATGCGGAAAGGCTGGCAGTGGCGCTTTTCACAACCGCAATACGGGTCGCTGTTTCGCCACGGGCGTCTAAATTTTCAAAAGTGCTGACCAGCTTTTCGATTTCTTCGTTGAATCGCGTGGCTGCACCGAGCGCAACCATCGATAGTGCACCCGTGACCTGGTGTAAATGCGTCGCGATATATTTAATCGATTTTACATCCCCCGGTTCTGCCGCAAGCGCGTCAAGGTGCGAGCGAGCCTCGAACAGTGAGTGCTCAATTTCGGTCTTGACCCATGAAAGGGGGCCAACATCGAAGTTGGCTTTTGGATTAGAGGACATTATATTTGGGTCTAGAGTCTTGTCTGATCAGTCGGCCAGAGTTCGGTTGCAAAAACACCATATGTCGAAGTGTCGGTCAGGACGCGCCATATTTAGTAAGAAAGCCAACATTCATAACGTTACAGTTTGAAACCCGAAACGGAAGCCTTTAAATCGGACGCCACGTCAGCCAGATCTTTAATTGAGGTGGCCGTTTGTTGCGTACCCACAGACGTCTGACGGTTAATTTCCAGGATGTCCTGCATGTTCCGCGCGACTTTATTGGCAGAAGTCGCCTGAGCCTGGGCATCATCAGAAATCTTCTGGATAAGGCCAGCAAGATTTTTTGTTACCAAGTCAATTTCACTCAATGCTTGTCCAGCAGCGTCTGACAACTTGGCGCCTTCCACCACACCCGTTGTCGACTTCTCCATCGCCGCAACAGCGTCTTGCGTATCGGCCTGAATGGTTTTTACAATCGCACCGATCTGCTTGGTTGCTTCGCCGGAACGTTCCGCTAGTCGCTGAACCTCTTCGGCAACCACCGAGAAGCCTCGCCCCGCTTCACCGGCAGATGCCGCCTGAATTGCAGCGTTCAGCGCCAGCACGTTCGTTTGTTCGGTAATGTCTGAAATCAATTCCACGATTTCGCCAATTTCCTGAGAGCTCTCGCCAAGACGCTTGATCCGCTTCGAGGTTTCCTGAATCTGTTCGCGAATATCGTTCATGCCGGTAATGGAGTTTTGCACCGCCATGCGGCCCTTATCCGCCGCCGCCAATGAGCGCATAGCGACCTGCGAAGATTCTTCGGCAGAAGCAGACACCAGCGTGAGTGTTTCAGCCACACGCAACACGTCCTGCGTTGTGTTTTGAATTTCCTTCGACTGCTTTTCTGCGGCATCGAGTAATTGAACTGAAACCGCCTGCGCTTGTTGTGACCGCACTGATACCGAATTTGACGCATTATTTACGCCTGTTACCAAGGTGCGCAATTCGTCAATGGTGTAATTCATCGAGTCTGCAATCGCGCCGGTGATGTCTTCGGTTACCTTCGCGCGAATCGTTAAGTCACCGTCAGCAAGATCGCCCATCTCGTTCAGAAGTCGCAAAATAGCTTCTTGATTTCGCTTATTCTCCGCCTCAGACTCCGCTGCACGGCGACGCGCATCGCCTAGGAAGACCACTGCCAACAAGCTCAATGTGGCTAACGCCAGCAAACCAAACAATAAGGCGAGCAACAGCGGAAAATTGTTTTTCTCTACATCCAAAGCGCCCTGTAGCTGTTCAACGTTGGCCAGCAATTGCTCCGAACCCTGTTGTAGGGCGCGTCCAGACTGGCGCGCCGAGACCAGTTTCTGAACGTTACCCAAAATAGGTTGAATGTTTTGCTCAAATAAAGCAAATTGCTCACGTAATTTAGCAACGCGCGCTTTGGTGTCTCCGTCGCGGAGCGCATTAATACCAAGCGCATCCGAGCCCGATTCCAGCGCTTTAATGAGCTCGCGGAAATCGTTAGTGTCCTTACCCATTAGAAACGGCACTTCGGGGTCAATAACATCAGAACCTAAAATTTCCGCCGAACCACGGCCCAGCCGCTCAGCATAAAACGTAAGTCGGTTTACCTTCAGGATTTGTGAGGGTGGCGCATTTGATTGCTGCATCAATCCCGTCAAGTCCTGAGAGAGCGCCGCCAACTCTTCTGCACCCGACCGAACTTGTGCAACGTTACGAGACAAGTCGGTTAGATCAGTCTTGGCGGCAAGAATCGAGGTGGCCGCACTTGACGAGTCCTGGAACCGCTTGGTTAACTCTTCTAACCTTGAGGTGAGTTCTTCAGAAACGCGGGCCGACGGAACCGTGGCTGAAAACGCTTCACCACCCGTATTTAAAACGTCAAGATAGCGCTGAAATTCATCACGGCTATCCTGTAGCTGCGGAAAGGATATCGCGTCGCCTCGTGCGGCCAGGCCGCCCGATTTTGCTAGGCGCTGGGTGTGAAACTGCAGCTGCGAAGTAATGTTGGTATAGGTCGAGGCTTGATCTTTTTTGATTTGATAATAAACCGTTGCGCCGATTGCGAAGAGCACAAAAATAGCCGTAATGACCAGTAGAATCACGAGCTGGTTCACCAGCGGCTTTTCGCCGATAATAGGAAGCTTGAAAATCCCCTTTGTTACCTTTTTGGGTTTGGTTACCTTGGTTGCAGCAACAGCGGCGGCGATTTTCTGCGTTTTATTGGCTGCAGCATCAAATCCGGAATTGGTGGCGGGCCCCTGCAATGTCGTTTGTGATGTTGTTTGCGCGCTGATTGGCGGGCTTGCCGCGTTGGGAATTGTCGTTTTTTTCTTACCGAAGCCAAATAGACTAAAACCCCCATCAGCGTTTTTGGCTGGTTTGGCCTCCGCTTTGACAGGCGCTTTTTTAGGAGGCGGTGGTTGCGTACCCGCTGGCTTTGCGGCTGCGTTTATGGAAGCCGCAGGATTATCAGCAGGGTTTTCGGCTTTATTCAGGCTGCCGGGTACGGGTAATTTGAGGGCCATGGGACTTCTCCAGTGCTAGTTGCTTTTCGATGCGCCGCTATGCGGTCGCTAGTGCGCCAGTGAGACCAACTTCAAGAAAACGTGTTTCGCGTGTCAGCGCTTCGAGATCAAGTTCAAGCCAGGCGGCGTTGTTTTGATCGTGAAACCGCGCTTTAATCCACGGCTTTAATGCGTCACGCTCGCTGATTTGCGTGAATATTTCCGGGTTGCGGAGGCCAAGCATTTTGCTTACCAGCAGCCCGGAGCCTTCAATAATTTTTTCGTGTACCAACACAACCCGCCGGCCGGTACCCGCGCCAATAGCCTCGCCGCCCTGGAATGCCGAGAAATCGATCGTGCTATATAACTTTCCGCGAACGTTGGATACACCGCGAAACCATCCTTGCGTCTGTGGCACCTGAAAAAAACCGGGAACAGGGATTACTTCAGAAACATCCGAGAGACTTACCAGCCAATTATCAGCGCCCACTTGAAACCCAAGCTTGGACGCCACGGTTTTGCGCGATGACAAATCGCGAAGACGTTCGGCGAACTTTTGCTGAAATTCGCGGAGACTGGTTTTGCGAGCCATAGTATCGGCCTTAACCTAGGGCCTTGATCTTTGCGATCAGATCGTCGCTGGTAACCGGTTTGACCAAATAGTCTTTGGCTCCCTGGCGCATGCCCCAAATTTTGTCTGTTTCCTGATCTTTGGTTGTACAGATGAAAACGGGTATGTGCTTGGTCGTTTCCTCCCTGGATATTGCACGGGTGGCCTGAAAGCCATTCAGTCCCGGCATAACAACATCCATCAAAATCAGGTCAGGAAGTTCTGCTTTGGCTTTTTCGACGCCTTCTTCGCCGCTCGTCGCAAGGACTGCGGAATAACCCGCTTTGGTCAGCAAGGCTTCGAGAAACGCGCGTTCAGTGGGCGAATCATCAACGATCAGGATTTTTTTTACTGCCATGTCGTGCTCCAATATTTTCTGTAAATCAAATGTTAACGCGATGTGACTAGCAACCCATTTTGAGACAGCATTAGCCCGCGAACGGCATTAATGAAAACAGTCTTGATGAGTTCACCAATGGTGCGGATTTCAAATTCTACAGTGACCACAACAAATACGGTGCTGCTTATCCAACGTCAATTACACCGCGATGCGGAGTGTTCAATTCGGCTTCTAGGAATTTGCATCTTGTAACGCTTTTTTGAGGGCCAAATGCGTTTCCACGGTTTTTAATAAACTGTCTTTTGAGAAAGGCTTGGTCAAATACTCGTCAGACCCTACCATTCGCCCGCGCGCGCGATCGAAGAGCGAATCTTTACTCGACAACATAATGACCGGTGTCAAGCGATGCTTGCCATTTTTTTTTATCAATGCACAAGTCTGGTATCCATCTAGCCGCGGCATCATGATGTCAACAAAAATCAGGTCGGGTTGGTGATCGGCAATTTTGGCAAGCGCGTCAAAGCCGTTGTCTGCAAGAATTACTTGGCAACCTGCTTGCATAAGAAAGATCTCGGCTGATCGACGAATCGTGTTCGAATCGTCAATCACCATTACTCTTACACCTGTCAAAGCCTTTGTTTCAGCCACACCACTCCCTAATTTTTCGAGCCGCTGCTATTTATTTTTCCTGCCTTTTTTAATTCTTATGCATCGAGCATTTCAATGAAAACGAATTTACGCATTTGCATACGTAAACGCTATTGGCAGCTTCTTTTTAGCACACGTCATCATTACAGTAACGTGTTTTTTCTTTCAAAACAATAGGAAAGCGCACAAACATCAAGCAATTTCACAATTTTTTATCTTGTTGGCCACGTATGCCACGCGCGCCAGTGACGATTTCAACCGTCGATATATTTTAAAACGCACTGGAAGTCGTTAAATCTCGACCATTTCAAAATCTTCTTTGCGTGCGCCGCATTCGGGGCAACTCCAGCTAATCGGCACATCTTCCCATCGCGTACCTGGGGCAATATCGTCATCTGGCGAGCCAACAGCCTCGTCGTAAATCCAGCCGCAGACCAAGCACATCCAAGTTTTGTCGTGTTTTGCGGTTGGGTCATCGATTTGTGCAGATTGCGTCATTTGTTGGCGTCCTGGAGAGGAGGTGAGTGTCGTACAGCTTCAGCGTTACAGATACAATGATGGTGACAATTTGCAATAAAGTTTGCCGATTGTAACTTGCATTACGTTTTTTTCGGCATCAACTTCCCGCCCGCTCACATTTTCCTTTTTACTTATCTCATTGCTACATTTCATGACCGATTACCCTAAAGCGCCGCCAGCTGTATTGACCTTTGCGGCAACCGATCCCTCGGGCGGGGCTGGCGTACAAGCCGATATACTTACATTAGCTAGCATGGGTTGCCACCCGCTATCTGTGATCACTGCGATCACCGTGCAAGATACCAGCGGGGTTGAAGGTATATCGCCAGTCGATTCGGATTGGGTGGCAGACCAGGCAAGGGCAATACTCGAAGATGTCCCGATTGCCGCATTCAAAATTGGCGTGATGGGAAGTTTGGAAAACATCGCAGTCATTGCCGAAATTGTATCGGACTACCCAGAAATCCCACTGATTCTTGACCCGGTATTTGCATCGGCTCGCGGCGACGAATTTGCCAATGATGAGAATATTCAGGCTATTCGCGAGTTACTTATCCCGCAATCAACCATCATCACGCCCAATTCAATCGAACTTAAACGTCTTGGTCTCGAAGACGAGGAAGAAGATGTGTCGCTGGAAATTTTGGCACAACGCCTGATTGCGCTCGGAGCGGAGTACGTGCTGGTGACAGGCACGCACGAATCGACAGCCGATGTGATCAACACCCTGTTTCATGACAAGGGAATTATTCGCAGCGATACGTGGAAACGTTTGCCGGGTAGTTTTCATGGCTCCGGTTGCACGCTTGCTTCGGCAATTGCGGCCACTATGGCACGCGGCTTGGACATCTCGGACGCCGTGCGCGAAGCGCAAGAGTACACCTGGCAATCGCTTAAATTCGGGTTCAGACCCGGCATGGGTCAATTTGTACCAGACCGATTATTCTGGGCTCGCGATGATGAAGACGATAAAGAAGAAGCTGAGTTGGATGCATCAGACGAAACATCGGACGCGCCTGATCCCCAAGGTACGCGGCATTAAAATGGTCGTTGAAGTTGATTTGAATTAGCATGAATCCAACAACGTCGAATAGCCCAATCAGTGGGCTCTACGCCATCACGCCGGAGTGCGCAAGCACCGCCGAATTGATCCGCAAAGTGGCTGCTGCCCTTGCCGGGGGCGTAAAAGTAATTCAGTACCGGCAAAAAAATCAATTCGCTGACGTTCAAGTTTTGCAGGCGCATGAGTTGCGCAAGCTTTGCAGTGCCCAGAACGCGTTATTGATAATTAACGACAACATTGAGTTAGCGATCATGGTGGACGCCGCTGGCGTGCATCTCGGTCGCAATGACATGGGCTTGATGGCGGCGCGAGGTTTGCTGGGCAAGCAAAAAATTATTGGCATATCTTGCTATGATCAAATGCAGTTAGCTGAAATTGCAGCATCGGCAGGCGCGGATTACATTGCTTTTGGCGCGTTCTTTTCGTCGGCTGTAAAACCCGACGCAGTGCGCGCAGATCGGG
This sequence comes from Burkholderiales bacterium, assembly GCA_043784585.1. Classification (GTDB taxonomy): domain Bacteria; phylum Pseudomonadota; class Gammaproteobacteria; order Burkholderiales; family Usitatibacteraceae; genus UKL13-2. Next base: position 1,931 of record JAYVYF010000252.1, on the reverse strand, counting down.
CAATGATTCACGCAGCAAAGAAAAAATTTAACTTGCCGATTGTCGCTATCGGTGGCATTTCCCTGCAAAATGCGCCAACATTATTAAGCGCAGGCGCTGATGCGGTTGCGGTTATTTCTGATTTGTTCAATGCCCCGGATATCACGGCACAAGCTTTCGCCTTTCAAAAACTTTTTGCCTTTCAACAATCCCTTGCAGGAAAAACTTAACGATTATGTACGATCAAAGCAAACAACTTTTTGAGAAATCCCAGCGGGTTATTCCCGGCGGCGTAAATTCTCCGGTACGTGCGTTTCGCTCCGTGGGTGGCACGCCGATTTTTTTTCGCGAAGCCAAAGGTGCCTACATGTGGGATGTGGATGGCAATAAATATATTGATTACATTGGCTCCTGGGGGCCAGCGATCCTAGGGCACGCGCATCCCGATGTGGTTGCAGCGGTACAAGAGCGGGCCGCGAAGGGCATGAGCTTTGGGGCTCCCACAGAAGCTGAACTTGAACTCGCAGAGCGTCTGGTAGCGCTGCTGCCTTCAATTGAGCAGGTGCGACTGACGAGCTCAGGCACCGAAGCTACAATGAGCGCGATTCGCCTGGCGCGCGGCTTTACGGGACGCACCAAAATCTTGAAATTTGAAGGCTGTTACCATGGCCACGGTGATGCTTTGTTGGTAAAAGCGGGGTCGGGGGCGCTTACTTTTGGCCATCCAAGCTCGGCGGGTGTGCCTGCCGACGTGGTGGCGAATACGCTGGTGCTGGCTTATAACGACTTGGATGAGTTGGAGACAGCGTTTGCCACAATTGGCGACGAGCTCGCTTGTGTGATCATTGAGCCGATTGCGGGCAATATGAATTTCGTCATGCCTTCCAGCGAATATCTGAACATGCTGCGTGCGCTGTGCACTAAACATGGCGCAGTGTTGATTTTTGATGAGGTAATGACCGGTTTTAGAGTAGGGTTGCATGGCGCGCAAGGCTATTACGATATCACGCCGGACTTGACCACGCTGGGCAAGGTGATCGGTGGCGGCATGCCGGTGGGCGCTTTTGGCGGGCGGCGCGACATCATGGCGCATTTGGCCCCGCTAGGCGCGGTGTATCAGGCGGGTACGCTGTCTGGTAATCCGGTGGCAGTAGCGGCGGGGCTGAAAACATTGGAATTAGTAGCCAAACCGGGCTTTTTCGATGCGTTGGCGGCGACCACGTCAAAAATGGTGGCGGGTGTAAAAGAAGCCGCGCGTGCGGCAGGTGTGCCCATGTCTGGAGCCAGCTTGGGCGGTATGTTTGGTTTGTACTTTTCAGAAAAATTACCCACTAATTACGCTGAAGTCATGATGGCAGATCGAGAGCGATTCAACATTTATTTTCACGGTATGTTGGCCCGAGGAATTTATTTGGCACCTTCTGCATTTGAAGCCGGCTTTGTCTCCGCAATGCACGATTCAAGTGATGTTGAAGCAACAATCTCAGCCGCGCGCGAGGTCTTTAAGAGCTTATAAAAGGCAGATTGATCCCAAAACCGTATGCAAGGTATGCAAGCGCAAAACAGCCGATGAAAGTCACCATTGACAATGTGGCGCTTGCTGCGCTGATTTTCGCGGTCGTCGCTATTGGTGCTGTTTCGTTAGTGGCAACCGTGTCCAGTGAAAACCTGATTGCCGAAAATGAGCGCGCACTTCGCACTCAAAGGCTCGTATCCAGCCTTGAAGCGATTCGTTTTCAGTCCCTCGCCATCAACGTGGGCCAACAGAACTTCGCTATCACCGGAGATGAACAGAATCTCACGCGTTATCGCGCGGGTGTTATCGAAGCTGAGGCCGAGCTGCATTACTTGGATGCCAATCAGGATGCCAACGCTATATTGGTCGAGAATTTCGGCGAACTTAAGGCGGCGATGCTAGCCCTTATTAAGCAGGAAAAGGAACTGGTTGAAAT
>JAYVYF010000251.1:0-6786 GCA_043784585.1 Burkholderiales bacterium | reverse complement strand
CACCGCTTCCTGACCCGCTTTGAGGTGTTTACCAACCGCAGGCAATTCGATATAAACCAGATCGCCGAGCGCATCCTGCGCGTGATCGGTGATGCCGACCGTGAGTGTGCCATCAGCTTCGGCTTTTACCCATTCGTGGCTGACGGCGTATTTGAGATTGGTTGGGATAGTCATGAAAGTCTCCAGGGTAATTAAATTAAAGATTGTCCGTTGCGGTTCAAATTAACGATTGTCCATTGCGGACAAATGGGAATTTGGTCACACGGCAGTCGAGCCATTTGCCGCGCACTTCGGCCTGCACCGTATCGCCAATTGCAACACCAGCCGGAACGCGCGTGAACGCGATGGACATATTTAAGGTCGGCGAAAATGAGCCACTGGTAATTTCGCCATTACCCTTGGTCGTTTGCACCGCTTGATGGCTGCGCAAAATACCCGCACCAAGCGGCACCAGGCCAATCAATTGGCGCGTCGGCGCAGTCTGTAACGCCGCGCGACCCATAAATTTTCGATCGGTCGACATGTCAATCGTCCATGCCAGATTGGATTCCAGCGGCGTGGTCTCGTCATCCATATCCTGGCCGTATAAATTCATGCCCGCTTCCAGCCGCAAGGTATCGCGTGCGCCGAGACCACAGGGTTTCACGCCGGCATTTTGCAGTTGCATCCAAAATTCTGCGGCACGCGTTGCGGGCAAAATAATTTCAAAACCATCTTCGCCGGTGTAGCCAGTGCGGGCGATGAAAATGCCATCGACCGTCGTGCTGTTAAAGGGCTTTAGCTCGACCGTGGCAGCATGCGAATCTGGCAAAACTTTCCATACCGCTTGGCGCGCCGCCGGGCCCTGCACTGCAATCATCGCGACATCGTTGCGCGGTGTTAGCACGACAGAAAATTTCTCGCGTGCAATGATGGCATTCAGCCACGCAATGTCTTTTTGCGCGGTGCCTGCATTTACGACAAGGCGAAACGTCGTGTCATCAAAATGGTAAACGATCAGATCGTCGACCACGCCGCCATGCTCATTTAACATGCATGAATACAACGCACGACCGTGCGTTTTTAGTTTCGACACATTATTCGCAAGTACCAAATGCAAAAGATCTTTTGCCTGGCTGCCCACAAGCTCCATCGTGCACATGTGCGAGACATCGAACATGCCGGCGTGTCTGCGCACCGCATGATGCTCATCGACTTGTGACCCGTAGTGAAGCGGCATTTCCCAGCCGCCGAAATCGACCAGCTTGGCACCGAGGCGCTGATGCGTCTCGTAGAGCGGTGTACGAAGTAACAAGATGAAGCTCCCAGAAAAAGAACGTGAAGGGATATCCGACGAAAAATCCGTCAAATCCCCTCTGTCCTTGATACCTGAGAGATTATGGACTTCGCATGCGCGAACACCATGTGCCCCTTCGGTGGCGTGCGTTTAAAATTCAAACCACGCGCTCTCCAGAGAAGCTATGCAGTCCAGGTATGTGTGCCTGAGCGGTTCCGGGAGTTGCGCCTTCGGCGACGATTCGTGGTGAATCGCGCTCTCCCCAGACGTGCAATACGCTAACCTCGAAGGATAGCGGTGGACTTGATTGATGTCAAATTTTACGTCGGTGGCGTGGCGGGAGGGGAAATGTAAAGTATCCGTCTGGCTTGCCGTTTGGAACAAAATTGCTCTGAACGGCCTGTTGGGATTAGCGTTTCAAAATTCAACTGACCAAACTCGCATCCGCCAGTCGTACAAATTCGGTCAACGATAACGTTTCCGCGCGGCGCTTCGGATCAATCCCCAGCGCTTCAATTTTACTCGCCGCCATGAATGGTTTTAGGGTGTTGCTCAATGTTTTGCGGCGCTGGCCAAACCCGGCGGTGACAATGGCCGCGAATCTTGTATCGTCCGTTGCGCGCAATCGCGTGGCGGGTAATGGCGTCATCCGCACAATGGCTGAATTTACTTTCGGCGGCGGCGTGAAAGCGCCGGGCGGTACATCAAATAAACGTTTCATCGCGAATCGATATTGCAACATCACCGAAAGTCGACCGTAGGCTTCGGTATCAGGTGCGGCGACCATACGATCAACCACTTCTTTTTGCAACATGAAGGTGCCGTCGATGAGTGCGGACTCGAACGTGGCGAGATGGAATAAAAATGGCGTGGAAATGTTGTACGGCAAATTGCCGACGCAGCGGAAACGGCCGCTAAAAATTGAGAAATCAAAATCGAGCACGTCGGTTTCGTGGAGCGAAAACCTCTCCGCCGGAAAGCGTTGCCGCAATGCGGCCGCGAGATCGCGATCAATTTCGACGGCGTGCAGATGATTCAATTTATCGAGCAAGGGTGCCGTGATCGCGCCAGGACCGGGCCCGATTTCGATCATCTTGTCATCTATTTGTGGTGCGATCGCATCAATAATGCGTTCGATGTAATGCCGGTCAGTTAAGAAATGTTGGCCGAATCTTTTTTTTGCGTGGGGTTGCATGCTAACCCGCGAGCATTTGCTGGCTGGCTAACGCGATAGCAAGTTCAATCGCTGCCCGCATACTGCCCGTCTCGATGCCCGGCTTGCCCGCTAAGTCGAGCGCGGTGCCGTGATCGACCGAGGTACGAATCATCGGCAACCCTAACGTGATATTGACGCCTTCGCCGAAGCTTGCGAATTTCAGTACCGCAAGACCTTGATCGTGATACATCGCGAGCACGGCATCAGCATGCTTGAGATATTTCGGCGTGAACAATGTATCCGCGGGCAATGGCCCCACCAGCGCCATGCCTTCACGTTTCAAGGCTTCAACCACGGGTGAAATAATTTCAATTTCCTCCGTTCCCAAATGCCCCGACTCGCCCGCATGAGGATTCAACCCAGACACCAAAATACGCGGCTGGATAAAGCCAAACTTCGTTTTGAGCTCTCGATGCAAAATGCGCAAGGTCGTCATCAGGCTTTCGGCCGTGATCGCTACAGCCACATTTTTTAGCGCGAGATGAGTGGTTGCCAGCGCTACCCGCAGAATGGGTTTGCCACCGACCAGCATCATTACCACGCGCTCAGTTTGGGTCTTGTCCGCAAAATATTCGGTGTGGCCAGAAAACACAAAACCGGCGTCGTTGATTACGCTTTTTTGTACCGGTGCCGTGACCACCGCATCGAATTCGTGGCTCACGCAACCGACAATGGCGCGATCTAGGAGCGCGAGTACATAAGGCGCATTTGCCACATTGAGGGTGCCGGCAACGGGCGCAATTGCGGCGGCAAGGTGCTCAATACTCAGCCGCGCAATATCAAGGCCATGGTCTGCTGCACGCGACGCAATGAGATTTCTATCGCCAAGAATAACGAGGTTGGCGTCAAAACTTTCTTTCGCGAGCAGCGCGCATAAGTCAGGCCCGATTCCACCGGGTTCACCGGACGTTATGGCGATGGTGGGGCGGTTGCGATTTACACGGCTTGTCACGTTTACAGCCCTTCAACCGTTTTTATGCACGGCGTGTGCGCATAAAAACTATTTTTCTTCCAGCCGATACTCGACGAAAGCTCGATCGCGTGCCTGACGCACCCAGTCCTGGCGGGCATCTTCAACTTTACGGGCGCGAATAGCATTGCGGGCGGCGGCGCGAAGACGATCAGCCGAGAGCCCCTCACTGCGACGTTCCAGCAGCTGAACCAGGTGCCAGCCATATTGAGTTTGAAACGGCTGACTGATTTCGTTTTCTTTCAACTGGGTTAACGCGCGTTCAAATTCTGGAACGGTGTCGCCCGGCGAAATCCAGCCCAGGTCACCCCCTTTTGAAGACGAGGGATCGTCCGAATGGACTTTCGCCAGCTCGGCAAAGTCAGCACCGCCGATGATGCGTTCGCGCAGACGCTTCAAGCGTTCGCGGGCATCGTCGTCCGACACGCCGCTTTTTAAACCGATAAGAATATGACGGGCATGCGATTGCTGAACTTGGGGGGTCGCCGCACGGCCACGTTTGTCGAGCAACTTGACAATGTGGAACCCGTTCGCGCTGCGTAAAATTTCAGACACTTCGCCTGGCTTTAATTTATTCAACGCTTCCAAAAAAATAGTCGGCATACGGCCCGATGCGCGCCAACCCAAATTACCTCCTTGTAAAGCGTCAGGTGCGTCTGAGAACTGGGCGGAAACTTGCGCGAATTCGGTGCCTTTGCGAAGTTCGCCGAGGGCTTGCACAGCGCGCTTGCGACGCACTTCGATTTGCTCGCTCGTCGCCTGCTCGGGCACTTGAACCAGAATATGCGCCAAGCGGAATTCCTGATCGGCCGTGGCTTCGCGCGCTTCCAGCGCCAGCTGTGTATCAATCTCAGCCTCGGTCACAGCGATGTTCCCTTCAATTTCGCGCTCCTGAAGCCGACTCATCATGACTTCGCCGCGGATTTCTTCTCGAAATTTTGACCAGCCAATACCGTCTTGCTCAAGCAGACGACGAAATTCCGTCATCGACACATTGTTTTCATCCGCAATCCGCTGCAATGTCTTGTCAAGCGTGCCATCATCCACACGAATACCGGTTTCTTTTGCCTCCTGTAACTGCACCTGGGTATTGATCATCTGCTCCAGCAGTTGCTTTTGCAGCACATCCTGCGCGGGCAATGTTGTACCTTGCTTTTGCAGCTGCTTCGCCACTGAACTCATCCGGTCATTGAGATCGTTCAGAGTGATAACTTCATTATTCACGACCGCAATAATGCGGTCCAGTTGGATGATACCGCCCGTCTTGCTGGGCACCGTCAAACGGGTATCGATCTTGAATGCGTCGGGCTGGAGACTGGACCCGAAGCCGGATGGCTTGGCAGGCGGGGCGACGGGGCTCTGCGCAAATGCGGGCACCGCTGACAATGCCACCACCATCGCCACACTAACTGCAACAAGGCTCTGCACAAAAGATCGAACAGAAGAATTAAGGGGTTTCATAAATAATATCTCATAGAAAAGCCCAATAGCGGGGCATCACAACGGGTCACAACAATCGGGTTAAAACGAATCGGATTTTTCTTCAGACCGTCTATAACCGGGAATGTTTTGGCGTAACGTTTCAAGCGGATTTATGCCCAGCTTGGAAAGACCTTTGAGCTCTAATTGAAACTGAATAGAGGTCGAATATTGCTGGGTGGCGGTGGTAAAACGATGCGCCACCAACCTAAATTCCCAGCACCCACGATTATACTCGACACCGAGCAGGCCTTCGAGCAGCTTGTGATCTTTCAATGACTGGTTCGCGCGGGCCAGCACCGTCCAGCCGGGTGCGGCGCTGCCAAACGGCCACTGCGTAGAGATATCAATTTGCTTCAGTGAATCTCGTGTAAACCGATACGAAAAATTAAGTAACCTGCCGCCATCCACATAGCGCGCAGCAATATTGGACTTCTGGAATTGGGTGTTTGATGCAGAATATTGAAAGCCGGAATCCACAAACCAATTGTTTGAAACTTGGCCCGACACCGCCACCAACAGATCCGAACGGCTGGCAGTGCCGGAGCTAGTGCCCTCGGCATTGGTCGGCAAGCCGAGCGAGCCGGATGGCAAAATATCGGTCAACGTGACGCGCTGGGTGCGGTAGTAATAACGCTGCCCGATCGCGGCGCGCAGCCGCTCAATTCCGGTGGCGTTTTCGATGAATCTTGTGGTGACCGCTGCCGTCACCTGCTTTGCGTCTGAGATTCGATCGCCACCAATAAACAGGTTTTCATTAAAAATTTGCGCGAAACTGAAATCACTTTCAGAGGTTGAAAAAACGGGAAGTCGCGTCTGATCGCGGTATGGCACATACAAGAAAAATAAACGTGGCTCCAATGTTTGCGTGTAGCCCTGATCCTTGAACATAAATGGACGCTCAAACAATAGCCCGCTATCCACGCTGGCGATCGGCAATCCGCGCGTCCGGCTATCGTAATTACCGGCGTTTTCAGTCACGTCATAGCGGGTAACGTGATAACCAATTTTGGGGGTGACGTAGCCATAGGGCCGTTCCAGCGGCAACGACATCGACGGATACAACAACCATCGACGTCCGTTTACCAGCGTGGGGTGGCGGAAATCAGTAAATTCGCCAGTGGTATTGAATTCAAAACCGTTGATCCGTGCAGGGTTGGCATTAAAGGTGATTTGGGGGGCGAGACGATACGGAAGCGGGATAGGTTGGGCGGGATCTTGCAGGGTTTGAAAACTTAAATAGCGCGTGGTGAGATTTCCGAAATCCGATAAATAGTTGAGCGCGGCTTCGCGCGGCAGATTGGTCTGCGAGGTACTGGCAATGCGCGTGGACAGATCGCGAAAATAGCCATCATCGGATACCTTTTGCGCATTGACCGACGCGCTCCAGCCTTGTTTGAAAAAGCCGTTGAATGCGCCCTCAAGATTTTGGAAATGGCGCGCCGAAAACAAATAACGATCTCGATTTGCCACTTGGTCGTTGGGCAAGAATTCGGCATCGACCTCACCGACCGATTTTGGGTTGAGATAACGTAATTCACTACCGAGCTGCAAGCCACGCCTAGAAAAAATTTTCGGGGTGATGGTCGCATCGCGATCTGGCGAGATATTCCAGTAATACGGTATGCTGAGCTCGATGCCGCTTTTGGATGATGAGCCAATCGTCGGCGGCAGGAAGCCGGATTTGCGTTCATTGTCCAGCGGAAATGTCATATACGGCACGTAAAGGATCGGCACGCCTTTAAATTCAACGCGGCCATTGAATGCAGTACCAACATTCGCCGCGCGGTCGAGCTCGAGCTCCGAGACGCGCAGATACCAATCTTCCTGGCCGACTTTACAGGT
>JAYVYF010000250.1:0-2131 GCA_043784585.1 Burkholderiales bacterium | reverse complement strand
AAAAGCCACATCGTGTTTGTTACCGCGTTTGATCAATACGCGGTTGATGCCTTCGACAAACAGGCGGTCGACTACTTGCTGAAACCGGTGACTGACGAGCGCTTAACGCGTGCAATCTCGCGGCTTAAAGAGAAGTTGGCCAAAAACGATGTGCCACCGGACCTCAATGCGTTGCTGAAATCGCTATCGAACGTATTGCCGCCCGCCCGCAACATTTATCTGCGCTTTATTCGAGCGTCGGTCGGCGAGTTGACCAAGCAGATTCCAGTCGATGAAGTGCTGTATTTTCAGGCGCAGGATAAATATGTGAGCGTGTACACCAGAGACGGCGAATCGTTGATTCGCACGCCCTTGGCCGAGCTGCAAGCGCAATTAAACCCTGATGAATTTTGGCAGATTCACCGCGCCACGATTGTGAACGTGAATTGCATCGTTGGCAGCAAGCGCGACCTCATGGGCCACACCATGGTGAAATTAAAAGACGTGAAAGCCGAACTGCCGGTGAGCCGAGGCTATGCACATTTATTCAAGGGCATGTAGGCCATTGAAAATCATAAGGGCGTGTCATTCACATTTCGCGAATCTGCGGATCGCGCCAACGCGTCAGCATTAATAAGACGGTGATCGCACCGACAAGTGCGAAAAACATATCGGATTAGGTGTCCCAGATATCGCCTTGGGTGCCGAGAAAATTATCTGCGCCCTGGCCCATTGCCACGGCACTCCACCATTCAATAATTTCATAAAACGCGGAAAAGCCTAGGCAAATCGAGATAAGCAAGAATGGCAGCAGCCGACGGTGGCGAACATTGAATTTACGGATCAGCAGCTCGTGCGCGGCGATGGCGGGCACAAATCCCTGCGCGAAATGGCCAATCTTGTCGTAGTTGTTGCGAGTGAAACCAAACCAGTCCTGCATCCAGAATCCCAGTGGTAATTTCGCATAGGTGTAGGCACCACCGAGGATCAAAATCAGGCCGTGAATCGCGATCAGCGTATCCAAAATCGGCATGAGCGGAAACGATTTGCGGGTTGGCCACATAAACGCAAACGCGATGGACGCGGGGAACACTTCCAACCCCCAAGTAATGCGATCAGCGGGTGAATGCCCCGACGCGATCAGGCCCAGCGCCCAGGTGACCATGACGATAGCCAGGTTTTGAAATGGGTGGCTTGATTCATTCGATGCTTTCGTGGATTGTGAGCGGTAGGCTGTGAATTAAAGTCCGAGCCCGAACGACACGCCAGAGAGACTGGCTTGAGCCGTGCTACTATTTTTCGTGAGATGCTGTTTGGGCTTCAAAGGCATCCTCGTCTTTTTTAGATCATTTTTCTAGATCGTTTTTTATGCCGCTCACTATACAATTCAATGGTGAAACCAGACAGCTCAACGCAGCCGTTACGGTAGCCGCGCTGATAGCTGAACTACCACTCGCGGGAAAGCGATTTGCGGTTGAGCGAAACGGCGAAATCGTGCCCAAATCACAACTCGCCGATGTTGAAATTCAGGACGGTGACCGGCTCGAAATTGTGATTGCCGTGGGCGGTGGGTGATGCCTAACAACCGATCATCGGCCCATCAAAAATAGCTTTCAGCAACATAAGGAAACGCAATGCCTCGCAACACCGAAAAATTGATCATCGCCGGTAAACAATATGCGTCGCGCTTGTTGGTTGGCACCGGTAAATATCGCGACTTCAACGAAACCCGCGACGCGATTGTCATGAGCGGTGCCGAGATTGTTACGGTCGCGATTCGGCGCGTCAATATTGGCCAAAACGCGAATGAGCCGAGCCTGCTGGAGATATTGCCGCCGTCGAAATTCACCATCCTGCCCAACACGGCGGGCTGCTACAACGCCAAGGAAGCCGTGCGCACGTTGCGCCTTGCTCGTGAATTGCTCGACGGACACGCATTGGTCAAGCTCGAAGTGCTGGCCGATGACGCCACACTTTTTCCGAATATGCCCGAGACCATGATCGCCGCAAAAGAATTGGTCGCTGACGGTTTTCAGGTGATGGTGTATTGCACGGATGATCCGATTCAAGCCAAGATGCTGGAGGAAATCGGCTGTGTGGCGGTGATGCCGCTGGCATCGCTGATCGGCTCCGGGATGGGCATTTTGAACCC
>JAYVYF010000249.1:0-7234 GCA_043784585.1 Burkholderiales bacterium | reverse complement strand
CCAGTATTAATGATGTCGACCCGACACCGTTGCGAAATATGATGGTGCGTTACGCGCGGTCGAGCCGCAGTTTGCTGCGCAATCTGTTGCCCGATTATGGATCGGGTTTAGCGCAGGCGCGCACCAGTTTTCGGCCCACGGAAATTGCCGGGCGGGCGGTTTCCTGGCGTAAGGATGATTCACGTCTGCATGTGGATAGTTTTCCATCGTCGCCGACGCAGGGCAGCCGAATTCTGCGCGTGTTCAGCAATATCAACCCCGGTGGGCAGAGCCGATATTGGCGGCTTGGCGAGGCATTTGAAGGCGTCGCACGCCATTATTTGGCGTCGCTGTGTCGTCCTGCTTGGGGCGCAAATCATGTGCTGCAATCACTGGGCATCACCAAGCGGCTGCGAACGCCGTACGATCATTACATGCTGCAACTGCATGACCGGATGAAGGCGGATTCTGCTTATCAAACCCGCGTCGCCCAAATCGATCATGCGTTTCCGCCAGGCAGCACGTGGATTGTCTTTACGGATGTTGTTTCGCATTCGGCCATCAGTGGCCAGCACGCATTGGAGCAGACCTATCATCTGCCCGTGGATTCGATGCGGGATCAATCAAAATCACCGCTCCGGATTCTGGAAGCGCTTTTGGAACGCAGGCTTGTTTAGTAATGCGTGAGTGCTTTTAAACGATGATTTGTGTGTTTATAGTGGGGCATAAATGCAGCTGCTCATGCGGAAAAGAATGGCAGAATTTTAAGCAGAAACGGCTATATTTAGAGAAGCTTTGCTGAAACGGATTACCTTTACTTGCAACCTTAAATTTATTCTTAACATCTGGATTTCATTATGCGTAATGCCATCGCCGCATTGTTTTTGTTCGCCGTCGCTCCCAGCGCTGCGATTGCGGCCCCCGCCGCCGCCAGCCTTTACGATGAGGCAGCCGACGCAAAGGCGGATATTGCCGCCACACTGGCCGAAGCGCAACGTGCAAAAGTGCCGGTGATCGTGGTGTTTGGCGCAAATTGGTGCGGCGATTGCAAGATGCTGGATATGGCGTTTAAAACTGGCGCGTCGGCGCCACTTATTGCCGAAAAATTTAAAGTAGTGAAGGTGAATGTGGGTCGCTTCGATCGCAACGTTGATGTTGCCGAGTCTTACGACGTGCCGTTGAAGAGCGGGATTCCCGCAGTGGCGATACTTTCAACGCAGGGCAAAGTTACGTACGCCACGCGTGCCGGGGAATTGGCAGATGCGCGAAAGATGGGCGACGACGGCGTTTATGAGTTTTTCAAGAAGGTTGCGGCAGCGGGTAAATAAAGCCTCGCTCTATTTACGCACCCAGAATAATATTGTCATCCAGAGTCCAGCTTTATTGGCGCATGGATCTGCTTTAGCTTGCTGCTAAGAAACCGCAGATTTGTCACAAAAAGCCGTTTGGGAGGACAGCTTCAAGACCGAATGTCAGCAAGCTTCAAAGAACTTTAGGGGAATTACGCGCGTGGCTTTTACGCAAACTTTGTTTGAATTTCTGGTTTCATCAATGTTGCCAATTGCGTTGCGTTACGCGCAGCCATACCGTAAATCGATAGCTGTGGATTCGCGCCGATGCTGGTCGGGAATGAAGAGCCATCAAACACCCACAAATTGTCGAGCTGATGATGGCGACCATCGCCGCGCGTGACGCTTACACGCGCATTAGCACCCATCGCGCAGCCGCCCATTACATGCGCGCTGGCGATGCGCGTGCGCAAAGTTTCCATCGGTAGCGATTCAATTAATTTTTTAGCTTCGGCCCACGAACGCATTGGTTTGGAGTCTTCGTGTAGGGGCATCACGATTTTTGCCCCCGCCGCGAATTGCACTTCCGCCATCACCAGCAGTGAGCGCCTAACGCCGTGCCACACATAATCGGTAATCTTATAATCGAGAATCGGGCTGCCATCCGCGCGAATACCCACGCTGCCGCCGATGCTGCCCTCGTGAAAACCGTCGCGCATGAGCGCAATCGCGACATGCATACTCGGCAGGCGCTTCATCCATGTCGAATGCTCTGCGCCAAAACCTTGGAGCGTGATGCCGGCCAAAATCGGATGAATTGGTGGCGCTTCCAGTTTGTAGCCGATGACATCATCGACTGCTTGCGTATTCAAAAAATGATCGGAATAAATAGTCTGCGGCGCGCCAGAATAGGCTTCCACCTTGCCATCCATGATCGCCGCGCTAACCGACGATGGATGCAAAAATGTTCGTTTGCCAAGAGTGCCATACGGGTCGGGTAATTTTGATCGCAGCATGAGCGCGGGATTATTGATCGCGCCGCCGGCCAGCACATAGTGTTTTGCCGTCACACGAATTTTATATCGGCCAATAGCAACACCTTCGCGATCCATACCTACCGCAACCAGGCTGGTGATGCGGCCAAAGCGATTCGCGAGCCGCTGCACGCGAGTGGAATGAATCAGCGAGAGGCCATGATCGAGTGCGAAAGGAATGGTGGTAACCAGCATCGACTGCTTTGCGTTCGTCGGGCAGCCCATGCCGCAGTAGCCTAAATTCCAGCAGCCTTTTACATTGCGTTTAATCGCGGCGGCAGGAATGCCCAGCTTGTCGCAGCCACGCTTTAGGATGTCGTTGTTCTCATTCGGTGCCACGGTCCACGCCTCAATCGACAGCCGTTCCTCCATTTTTTGGAACCATGGCAACATCTCGGCCACGTTGTATTCTTTCAAGCCCCACACGCGCTGCCAGTGCGCCAGGGTCGTGGGCGGCGTGCGAAAACTCGATGTCCAATTCACCGTAGTCGAGCCACCGACTGCGCGGCCCTGCAAAATAACGATGCCTTTATCTTTGGTTTGGCGACCAGCGGATTCCTGATAAAGCTGCGGATACGCATCGCGCTCGCGCATGCGGAATTCAGTCGATGATTTGAACGGACCTTCTTCAATCATCACTACGTTCAGACCCGCCGCAGTCAAAATTTCCGCTGTAGTACCGCCGCCAGCACCCGAGCCGACGATCACCACATCGCATTCGATATCGATGTCTGCCGTCAGACGTGAACCGTCCAGCACCTTCCAGCCGCGCGATTTATCTTCGCGGGCAATTTGAATGAAATCTGGAATCACGCTTGCCGTCATTGCAGCCCCAGCTCTTTTGCAAACGGCGGGCCGCCATAACTAATCTTGCCCCATGAAAGTGGATTACCGTACCAGCACGCAATCATCAATCGCACCAGCGCCTGATAGCCCTGCTGCAGGAGCGCAAAACGATGGTTGCGCCAGCGCTCGAGGAATTGTTTGATCTCATCCTCGGTCGCGTTCGGCCACGATGCAGAAATGCCGACCACGAAGCGACGCGTGATGGGCATCGTGAGCAAACTTAATAATTCTTCGACCTCGCGCTGCACCGAAGGCGATAAGCCTGCCACGGTTCGATCAAACGCTTCCACCACTTCATTGATCGCGATTTGGCGCGAAACCACATCATCCGGCAAGCTGCCCGCAAGAATCACGGGTGCCAACGCTGCGATAACGTCAGCATCCTTATTCGCCAGTTTTTTGAGGTCGAGCGAGCCTTGGTTCGCGTGAGGACTGGCGATTGCAAACGCATGATGCTCAACTGAACGCGTGATCGCCAATGCAAGCGCACCAGCGATGCCCACTTTAAAAAACTGGCGACGGCGTGGCTGAACGATCAGCGTCATTTCAGCAACAGCTTTAGCATCGCTTCCACCCGCTTGCCGTACGGCGGCTTGAGCAGATTGAGGCCATTCAATTTTGGCTGACGAAATACGGGTTTTAATTTTGAGAACGTATCGAAGCCAAACTTGCCGTGATATGCGCCCATTCCAGACGGGCCGACACCACCAAATGGTAACTCGTCTTGCGAAATATGCAGCAATGTTTCGTTGATGGTTACACCGCCCGCGACGGTTTCCGAAAGCACTCTTTCAACGTGTTGTTCGCTACGACCAAAATAATAGAGCGCCAAGGGGCGCGGATGATCGTTCACGTATTGAATCGCAGCCTCTAACGAATCGTAAGGCACGAGCGGCAAAATCGGCCCAAAAATTTCCTCTTGCATCAGCAGCATGTTTTCATTCACACCATAAACAAGCGTGGGGACGATTTTTTGCGCAGTTTTATTTTCAATCTCAAATGGTTTGTTCGCAGGCGAGAGAAAGGTGACTGATGCGCCTTTGGACGCGGCATCGAGCAAATAATTCTGCAGCCGGGCCACATGGCGTGCGTTGATGATGCTGGTGTAATCCGGGTTATTGGCGAATGTCGGATAGAGCGCGGCCACAGTGTTCTTTGCGGCATCAATAAACGCCGTTTTTTTATCGCGCGGCAGCAGCACATAATCTGGCGCGATGCAGGTTTGCCCGGCATTCAAACATTTGCCGAAAATAATTTTTTGTGCGGCCTCGGTGATGTCTGCATCAGGGCCAATAATTGCAGGCGATTTTCCACCCAGCTCCAGGGTCACCGGCGTTAAATTTTCTGCCGCAGCGCGCATCACTTGGCGGCCCACTGAAGTTGAGCCTGTAAACAACAAATGGTCGAATGGCAATTCGGAAAACGCGACGGCAATTTTTGCATCCCCGTTGATCACTGCAACATGATCTGACGCAAAGTTTTCTGCCATCAGCTTGGCGAATAACTGCCCAAAGCGCGGTGTGAATTCGCTCATCTTAATTAGTATGCGATTGCCCGCCGCGAGCGCCGCCACCATCGGGCCAACTGCCAGCAACAGCGGGTAATTCCACGGTACGATAATACCGACGACACCCAACGGCTGAGCGCGGATTTCAGTGCGTGCAGGCATGAACCAGAGAGAGGCAAAACGGCGCGTGGGCGACGTCCACGATTTAACATGGGCTCGGGCATGACGAATAGCGGATAGCGCCGGAAACATTTCGAGCAATTGTGTTTCATGCGTCGAGCGGTTGCCGAAATCCGCGCTGATCGCGGCTTGAATGGCAACGTTATTCGCAACCAGCAACTGCTCCAGTTTTGCTAGCGCAAGACGTCTCGTATCACCGTGAGGGCAACGATCAAGTTCATACGCGGCGCGCGTTTGCAGAAATTGATTTTGCAGCTTGGTAGATGCGCTGATTGGGTCCTTGCCACTGGTGTTGATTGAATTCATAAATTTTTGGTTCATCGTCAAAATTGACCCTTAGAATACCAGCGCAACAGAGGTATCGACTGGTTCAATTAGATTGAATCCTCTAAATTGTGGCGACGCAGCAATTAGAATACAAAGATGATTGAAAACCTGAAAAAACTGGAAGCATTACGAGGCGCGGCATTGCTTGCAAATCACGAGCCTGCGTTTGTTGCGCGCGTAAAAGCCGTCAAGGCCTGGCAACAGCAGCGATTAAAACGTACCTATCCTGATTTGGCGGCAGATGCGAGCTATGGGCCTGCCACTGCTTTTTTTATGGACGAGCTTTATGGCATCAAGGATTCTGCGCTGCGTGATCGCGACCTAATCCGAATGTATCCGACCATCAAGCGCGTGTTGCCACAATTTGCCTACGACGCGGTGAGCAAGGCGTTGGAACTCGATGTGATCTCGGAAGAATTTGATCAAATGCTGGCGAAAAAAATAGGCGATGTGGTTATTACCGAAACTAATTACGCTGCAGCATTTCGTCAGGCGGGTACAGAAAATGACCGGTTACGTCAGGTCGAGTTGATGCGCGCTGTCGGCGCCGAGCTGGACGTGGTGGTGAAAAAACCGATGATTTATTCGACGCTGCGCCTGCTGCGCACGCCGGCACGTTTCGCAGGACTGTCGAATATGCAGCAGTTCCTGGAGGCCGGTTTCACGGCCTTCAAGCATATGAACGGCGCAAAATATTTTTTAAACACCATTGCCGAGCGTGAGACTGCTTTGATCGCACGGTTGTATTCAAATCATCCCGCACCGTTTGAGTTTTCGCTGGCGGACTCAAATGAAAACATTAAGACGCCACATTAAGCGTCTTTGGAGGTCGGATTTTTCGCCGCAGCGGTAGCTTTTGCAGGTGCCTTGCCTACAACCGGCTTGGCCGTCGCCAGCGCGATATCCAGATTTTCAGCCACCGATTTTTCAATCGGGCCTTTCATCGCCTTTAGCAAAAACCCAAGCGTTACTTCCAGCTGCATATGCGTTTCGGTCACTATCATTTTGCCGTTGACGCCAGACCGCTGAAAATTAAGCGTATCGCCGCTCCAGATGCAGACCAGATCAAATTTTTCGTTAAGTTTTGCCGACATGTTATCAGCGGCTGCTTTTGCGCCCTTAAGTCCCAGCTGATGCGCGCGGTTTAATGAAATGTCAGCCATAATTGCTCCAGATTGATTTTTAAAGTCGTAAGTGGCTAGTTTACTCAAAACCGGCCGCAAAGGAATTCATCGCAGCCAATCGTATTTCATCGCATCCGGGTTGTTGCCGCTGATTCCCAGCCTTATGATTCACGTTACTGTTGATGAGGTGAATAGAGGGCCGTAAAACATGGTGGGTTGGATAAAAAAGATCGAGGCCGAGTATCTCAGGCGACGCGAGCGGCAGCTTTCGAAGCTGACCACAGATCAGCGTGAAGAAGTGGCGCAGCTGTCGGCAGTCGTTATGCGCTACAGGCTGCCGTTGGTCGCAATTTTTCTGTTGCTGTGGCTGATGGGCGTGTTTGGTATGCGCGTCAGCATGGAAGCGGTCAGCTGGTTTGAGGCGATTCTTGTCCCGCTAATAGCGTTCGGTGGGATAGGCATCGGTCTGCTCGCGGTATTTTTACAGCCATGCAAGCCTGCCGCATCTTCGGAAACTAACCTGGCTTCTCCAAGTATCCAAGCGCGCAGATTATTCGGTGGGGTGCCAACATGGCTGAAGCTTTCCATCATCGCGGTTGCCTGCACGATGGCGGGCGCTATCGTGGGTGGCCTGATTGGGAAATTTGTAAAGCAAGGATTTCAAGGAATGGTAATGGCTGAAATGCAGCGTGTCGCCATCCCTGTTTTGATTACAGGTTTGGTGGTGGGTGTTATTTATGCGCTACTGACAGCGGCACTTTTGCAGCTTCGGCGCAATTTGTTGATTCGAAAAAACGAAGAACTCAAAGCCTCAGCCCAACAAGAACGGGTTGCGCGTAAGCTGACCGATGCGAAGCTGCGGCTCATGCAGGCGCAAGTAGAGCCGCATTTTTTATTCAATACCTTGGCGAGCGTGCAACATCTTGCCGAAGCCCGGTCACCTGAAGC
>JAYVYF010000248.1:0-6388 GCA_043784585.1 Burkholderiales bacterium | reverse complement strand
TTGGTAGGTGGCACGCAAATGGGGATGGATGTGCGCATCGCTGCGCCCGCAGCACTACAGCCACCCGCAGAGCTGGTGGCCGAGATGCGAAAGCTGGCGCTAACCACGGGTGCACGCATCACCATTGATACCGATCCAATTAACGCCGTGGCGGGTGTTGATTTCATCTATACCGATGTATGGGTGTCGATGGGAGAGCCGCAAGAAGCTTGGAAAGGCCGCATCGATCAACTATTACCCTATCAGGTGAACGCCGCGTTAATGCGCGCCACCGGTAAGCCACGCACGCGCTTTATGCATTGCCTGCCCGCATTCCATAATCTGGACACCGAGGTGGGGCGAGAGGTACACGAGCGCTACGGTTTAAGCGAGATTGAGGTCACCGAGGAAGTGTTCGAGTCTGAGGCATCAATCGTCTTTACCCAAGCCGAGAATCGTATGCACACGATCAAGGCGGTGCTGGTGGCGACCCTCGCATGAGGATGACATGAAGCTGGTGGTGGCGATTGGTGGCAACGCCTTGTTGCGGCGCGGCGAAACGCCCAGTGCTGCAAACCAACTGACAAATATTAAGCTCGCCGCAACCCAGCTGGCGCGCGTGGCAGTGATGCACGATCTGGTGCTGACACATGGCAATGGCCCGCAGGTCGGGTTGCTGGCGCTGCAGGCGGCTGCCTACGCATCAATTGATCGCACAGTCGATCCCTATCCGTTGGACGTGCTGAGCGCGGAAACCGATGGTATGATTGGCTACTTACTCGAACAAGAGTTGGCTAATCGGCTGCCCGCTACCCGCACCGTCTGCACGCTGCTGACGCGTGTGGAGGTTGACCCTAATGATCAGGCCTTTGCGCACCCTACCAAGCCGATTGGTGCGATGTACACGCAAGCCGAAGCTAATCGTGTCGCCGGAGATCGGCATTGGACCATGGCACCGGACGGCAAAGGTTTCCGGCGTGTGGTCGCGTCCCCGCCACCACTGCGCGTGTTGGGTCTGGACGCGCTTGGCTGGCTGCTCGCACATCAGGCGGTGGTGATTGCGGCGGGTGGTGGTGGCATTCCCGTGGCCAAGGGCGTCGACCCCGCCTACCCCGATGCCTTGCATGGCGTGGATGCGGTGATTGACAAGGATTTATGCTCGGGGTTGTTGGCGCAAAAGCTGGAAGCTGATTGTTTGGTTATCGCCACTGATGTCGCGGCGGTGTACGTCGACTGGGGCAAGCCTGGTCAACGTGCCGTGGGCAAGGTGACACCGGAGGCTTTAACGCGCCACGCTTTTGCTACGGGCTCGATGGGGCCTAAGGTTGCTGCTGCGAGCGCGTTCGTGACAGCGACCGGAAAACGAGCGTTCATTGGAGCGCTCGATCAGATTGAGGACATGCTTCTAGGCCGCGCGGGCACCGAAGTGTGTATGGACGGCGCGGATGTTTTATGAAGTGAATTGTCAATAATGCGCTCGCACAATCCGTCGCGCCGCATGACCGTCATTAGAGTTTGAAGGAGCAGCGCCATGCATCTCGTTTGCCCATCTTGCGGCACCACTAATCGGATCGCAGATGAACGTCTGCACGACGCCCCTATCTGCGCGAATTGCAAGGCGCTGCTCATGGCGGCGGTGCCCGTCAATCTTAGTGACGCAGCACTTCCCAAATTTCTTGCATTCACTGAACTGCTGGTTATTGTTGATTTCTGGGCCGCTTGGTGCGGGCCGTGCAAGACAATGGCACCGCACTTTGCCAACGCAGCCAGCCATTTGCCAGACGTGCGTTTTGTCAAGGTTGATAGCGACGCCGCACCGGTGGCGAGTGCGCGTTACAAGATTCGCGGCATTCCAACGCTGATCTTGTTCAAGGGCGGCGCTGAGGTGGCGCGGCAGTCGGGTGTGATGCCTGCTACGCAACTAGTGGCGTGGATTAAACAAGTTGGTCAGGTGTGAGTTGCTGGCCCTGTCGACGTTGCAGCCTGCCCATTTGACTTTTTCGTCGCACACGCTGGCGTCGCATGGCGGTGCTGCTGGTAATGCACACGGCGCTTGCCGCGTCGTATTTCATCAGGGCGAAGATGTTGCGCTATTTCGCGAGCCGACTGCCGCAGCGGACAGTGCGCTGGCTCGCTTTCTGGCGTCACGAACCAAGCAATATCAAACCAACGATGTCTCACAAATTGGCGTGAATCCGTGCGCAAAGCCTTAACTCAAGGGTTCACCAATTTTCTGCGCCGCCGACATGCGCAACGCCATTTTGCGCGCCGTCCGCTGCTTGCCTCGCTCGCTGCAAAAGCCGCACAAGCCACACCTGTTGTACAAGACAAGCCGGTGCCGGAAGTAGCGCGTCTGGCGGACGACAAGCTACTCGTATCCCATGACGAGCCTGCCGCCGCGATTAAGCGCTTGAAATCGCATGAGAGTGGACTGAGTGCTGCAGAAGCGGCTCAGCGGCTGCTGCGTGACGGCCCCAATGAAATTGAGCCTGAGAAGCCGCTGCCCGTCTGGCTGCATTTGTGGCGCTGTTATCTGAACCCGTTCAATTTGTTACTGACCGGGCTAGCGGCTCTCTCATACATCGGCGCCGACGCCAAGGCCACCATTGTGATCGGCGTGATGGTGGCCTTGAGTACTATCGTTCGCTTCGTGCAGGAGGGCCGCTCGCATCGCGCGGCAGAAGGGCTGCGCGCGATGGTGAGAAATACCGCTACAGTAATCCGCACCGAGCCCGGTCTGCCGAACACGCCAACACCGCTGCTCCCACCAGTTAGAGTCGAGATCGCGCAACGCGAATTGGTTGAGGGCGATCTGATCGCACTTTCAGCGGGCGATATGATCCCAGCCGACTGCAGGATACTCACTGCACGAGATCTTTTCATCGACCAAGCTGCGATGACGGGCGAATCAATGCCCACGGAAAAGTTTATAGATCAGCGCGGCAAAAGCTCGGTGGTACTGGAGCAAAGCAATCTGGTATTTATGGGCACCAACGTGGTGTCGGGTGCGGCCGTAGCGCTGGTTATTGCTACCGGTAGCCGCACCTATTTTGGCACCTTGGCATCAAGGGCCAATGTGGTTGAAACGGAACCTAACGCCTTCCAAGCGGGCGTCAACAGTGTTAGTTGGCTGCTGATCCGTTTCGCGTTGGTGATGGTGCCGATTGTGTTTTTGATTAACGGTTTCACCAAAGGGGACTGGTTACAGGCATTCTTGTTTGCGTTATCGGTTGCGGTTGGCTTGACGCCTGAAATGCTGCCAATGATCGTGACTTCCACGCTGGCGAAGGGTGCGGTGATGTTGTCACGCAAAAAGGTGATTGTGAAACGCCTTGATGCGATCCAGAATTTCGGTGCGATGGATGTGCTGTGTACTGATAAGACGGGGACATTGACACAAGACAAAATTGCCGTCGCCCGCAAGACTGATCCGTTCGGCGTGCCGTCAGATGAGGTGTTGAATTTTGCATTTCTTAACAGCTACTATCAGACCGGATTAAAAAATCTGCTTGACCGCGCGGTGCTTGAGCGGGTGGAGTTGGCAACTGAACTCAAGCTAAAAGACGACTATCGCAAGATCGATGAAATCCCCTTCGATTTCACGCGTCGGCGTATGTCTGTCGTCGTCTCTAAACAAGATGAACACCACCAACTCATCTGCAAAGGTGCATTAGAAGAAGTGCTCGCAATCTGCACACATGCTCGTATCGGCGAAGGCACCACCGCTTCAGTTGTGCCGCTAGACGCGGCGGCGTTAGCCCGGGTGCAAGCTTTCGCGCACTCGCTTAATGAGGAAGGCTTGCGCGTGGTGGCAGTTGCAATGAAAGAAATGCCAAACAGCCAGAGCATTTACTCGATAGCGGACGAAGCCGCGCTGACATTGATTGGCGCGATTTCGTTTCTCGATCCGCCAAAAGAGTCCGCCGCACCCGCGTTGAAAAAATTGGCGGCCCACGGCGTCAATGTCAAAGTACTGACAGGTGACAACGAGCTCGTCACTGTCCATGTGTGCCAGCAAGTTGGCCTGCCCGCCGATCAAGTGCTACTGGGCTCGCAAATCGAATCGATGGATGACCCAGCGCTTGCGATTGCGGCGGAGCAGCACACCCTATTTGCCAAACTAACGCCCCTGCATAAAGAGCGCATCGTGCGCTCTTTACGCGCAAATGGGCATGTGGTCGGCTTTATGGGTGACGGCATTAACGACGCGCCCGCGTTGCGCGCAGCAGACATCGGTATTTCGGTTGATTCTGCGGTGGACATCGCCAAGGAGGCTGCCGATATTATCCTGCTGGAAAAAAGCCTGTTGGTGTTGGACGATGGCGTAATTGAGGGCCGCACGACGTTCTGCAATATGCTGAAATACATCCGCATGACGGCGAGTTCGAATTTCGGCAATGTCCTGTCGGTGCTGGTGGCGAGCGCTTTTCTGCCGTTCCTGCCGATGTTGCCGCTGCAGCTACTGGTGCAAAACTTGCTCTATGACTTTGCGCAAACCGGTATTCCATTTGACAACGTTGATGCCGAGCTGGTGATGAAGCCGCTGACGTGGAACCCTGCTGACATTGGCCGTTTCATGCTCTTTTTCGGCCCTATCAGCTCGGTGTTCGACATCGCCACCTTCGCATTAATGTGGTGGGTATTCGACGCGAATTCGGTGGCGACCCAAACGCTTTTCCAATCAGGCTGGTTCGTGGTTGGTTTGCTCACACAGACGCTCGTCGTACAAATGCTGCGCACACCTAAGCTGCCTTTTATTCAAAGCCGCGCGTCTATTCCGCTAATCGTCACGACGGCGCTGATCATGGCGATAGGTCTGTGGTTGCCAGCGGGGCCGATGGCAAGTGATTTCAAGTTGCAGGCGTTGCCGCCAAACTTTTTCGTCTGGCTAATTGGGATATTGATTGGCTACTCGTTGCTGACAACGTTAATGAAACGCGTCTACATTCGTCGCTTTGGCTGGCAGTGATGGCAGGCCGACCCTGCCACCTATGGTCAGGCGGCGCTGACCGGTACCTACCAGACCTGCGAGCATGAGGTTGTTTCCATGCTCACGGACCTCATGCAGAAGCGCCGGGCCTATGCCGAGCATGACGGCGAGCGCTTTCTGGATGCCGTGCAGAACGCCCACCTCGTCGCCAATGCCGAGCGCTATTACCGGACCATGTATTACGGCTCGCGCTCCTCCTGGAACTTGCGCGACAGCCATATGTTCGAAACCTTGAAGGATCTCCTCAATTTTCATGGGTCCGGGAGCCGCGCGATAGTGTGGGCGCACAATTCGCATGTGGGCGACTCTGCGGCGACGGAAATGTCGTTGCGCGGCGAATACAACATCGGCCATCTGTGCCGGCAGGAATTTGGCAAAGCGGCTTATTTGGTCGGTTTCGGGACGAATAGCGGAACGGTCGCGGCGGCCTCAAACTGGGACGAGCCGATGGAGATCAAAACCGTCCGGTCGTCCCTGCCAGGCAGTTATGAGCGCCAATGCCACCAAGCGGGCCACGCGCGCTTTATGCTGCCCTTGCGAAGCCAAACCGCTGCCGACCTCATCGAGGGCCTGATGAAGCCACAGCTCGAACGCGCTATCGGCGTGATCTACCGGCCCGAAACAGAACTTCAAAGCCATTATTTCCA
Source organism: Burkholderiales bacterium (assembly GCA_043784585.1). Taxonomy (GTDB): domain Bacteria; phylum Pseudomonadota; class Gammaproteobacteria; order Burkholderiales; family Usitatibacteraceae; genus UKL13-2. The sequence goes on along the minus strand of JAYVYF010000248.1, from coordinate 772 downwards.
GGCTGTTCTGCCTCGCCAGTTCGACGAATATATCTGGTTCGACGAATCCGAGGCGATAACACCGCTGAAGACTAAGGAGCTTGAGGGGCTTCCAGATACCTACCCGTTCGGACTCTAAGCCGCGTATCAAGGAAAGATTAGCCAGGCGATAAAGGGCACACCACCAGGCCACGTCGGGTTAGCCGCAGCGCATGGTGAGGCGTCACGGCTGGAATCATAGAACTACCTTCACTGTCTCAAAGTAGCTCTCCAAACACAAGAACCCTGGAAGAGTGCCAGAGACCACGCCGCCGACGAGCGGAACGGCTGACTCGAAGCGAATGTGAAACTCTGACCTCGCGTCGCGACCAAGCGTCCGGTATGCGCGCGTACTGTCAGCGGGACAAACTCCACACCAAAAGCTGACATGCCCACTGTAAGTGACAATCTGTGGCTGGATAACGCCAAGGCTGCGGTCATCGGAGGGTGGTGGGGCGAGATAGCCACTCAACTGAGTGCCGTCGGCGAGCCAGAAGCGAGCGGCGACAATTAGCATCCCTTCCGAGGGGTCGAGAGCGCCAGAGAAAGAATATGGCCGCACAGTCGCCTCGTCTTGGCCAGGAGCGCCTCCCCATCGAGGGCAAACTCCCAGACTGGCGAAGTTGAGAGGTCGTCGAGCGTCAGCTCATAAACCTGTCTCCAGATCTCGCGAACACTTGGGGGCAGAGTTACTTTGTTTTTCACTTGATTCAGTGGATCAAAATATCAAATCAGAAGGCGCTCGCGAACCGCC
>JAYVYF010000247.1:0-1830 GCA_043784585.1 Burkholderiales bacterium | reverse complement strand
CAAGCTTGAGCAATACGATTACGCCGGTGCGACATCGATTGCAGTGGTGATGTTGGTGACATCATTTTTGATGCTGCTGTTAATTAATTCTGCGCAATGGTGGGCACGCAAACGTCGTGCTGAGGAGAAGGTGTAATGAGCGCAATTGCAATTGCATCAAGCACCAGCACTAATACCGCGAAACGCCACAAACCATTTCCGTGGGTGCCGGTAACGCTGTGCACGGTCGCATTGCTGTACCTCGCATTATTTTTATTTATTCCGCTGGCAACGGTTTTTTTTGAAGCCTTCAAAAAAGGCGTAGGTTTTTATTTCAATGCAATCACCGAAGCCGACACACTTTCCGCGATTCGGCTCACGCTGATCGCGGCGGCAATTTCGGTGCCACTTAATTTAATTTTCGGCATTGCTGCCGCATGGGCGATTGCGAAATTTGATTTTCATGGCAAGAGTTTACTGATTACATTGATCGATTTGCCGTTCTCGGTTTCGCCGGTGATTTCGGGCTTGATTTACGTGCTTGTATTCGGCCTCCAAGGCTGGCTTGGCCCGTGGCTGGATGCGAACAATATCAAGATTATTTTTGCAGTACCGGGCATTGTTTTGGCGACGATTTTTGTCACTTTCCCGTTTGTCGCGCGCGAGCTGATTCCGCTGATGCAGGCACAAGGCCGCGATGAGGAAGAAGCCGCTGCGGTGCTCGGCGCGAGCGGCTGGCAAACGCTGTGGTACGTGACCTTGCCGAATGTGAAATGGGGATTGCTGTACGGCGTGATTCTTTGCAACGCACGGGCGATGGGCGAATTCGGCGCGGTCTCGGTGGTTTCCGGCCATGTGCGCGGACTCACGAACACACTGCCCTTGCATGTCGAAATTTTGTATAACGAATACGCGTTTGCAGCGGCATTTGCGACCGCATCTTTATTAGCCGGCTTGGCAGTCGTGACATTAGTCGTAAAAGTGATTATCGAGCATCGTTTTCTAAAGGAAACAAAATGAGAGCAGCGCCATGACCATACAAGTCGTCGACGTTTCAAAACGCTTCGGCACATTCGACGCACTCAATGGCGTGAGCCTCGATATTGCGCCGGGTGAGTTGGTCGCGCTGTTAGGTCCATCCGGCTCAGGCAAAACCACGCTGCTGCGTGTGATCGCCGGCCTTGAGCAACCCGACAGCGGGCGCGTACTTTTCAACGGCGAAGACACCACCGACACCCGCGTGCAGGAACGTGAAGTGGGCTTTGTGTTTCAGCATTACGCGCTGTTTCGGCACATGACAATTTTTGAAAACGTCGCGTTTGGGTTGCGCGTGCGGCCGCGCGCAACGCGTCCGGGCGAGAAAGAAATTCAGCGCAAAGTACATGAGTTATTGGGGCTGGTACAGCTCGATTGGCTGCATGATCGCTATCCGCATCAGCTCTCCGGGGGGCAACGTCAGCGCATTGCGCTCGCGCGCGCGCTCGCCATTGAGCCGAAGGTTTTGCTGCTTGACGAGCCGTTCGGTGCGCTCGATGCGAAGGTGCGAAAAGAACTACGCCGATGGCTGCGCCGCCTGCATGACGAGATCAATCTCACCAGCGTTTTCGTGACCCACGATCAAGAAGAGGCGTTAGAAGTAGCGGACCGGGTAGTGGTGGTGAATCACGGCAAGATTGAGCAGGTTGGCACGCCAGATCATGTTTACGATCATCCGGCGACACCATTCGTGTATCAATTTCTGGGCAACGTCAATCGCTTCGAAGGCCGCATCCATCGGGGTGTGGCGCACATCGGCGGCGGCGAAGTATTGGCGCCCGATCACGCCGATGCACACGAGGCGCGCGGCACAGC
>JAYVYF010000246.1:0-9451 GCA_043784585.1 Burkholderiales bacterium | reverse complement strand
ACTGCAAATGCTGCTCACCGGCTTTATCTATCGCCGCTTCGACACCAGCCTGTGGATGCGCCTCCACTCACAATGGATGGAAGCCGAGCACCGCAATCTGTGCGATGTGCGCGTCAAGGATTCTGTTGGTGCCGTGGATGGCAATTCGAGTGTGGCGCAAGCCTACACCGCTGTGGTGCTGGGCCAGCTCGCCAACATCCACGAGCTATCCGCACGTCAAATTGATTTTGTCGATGCCGTCATGAAACGCTTTGGACAGAAAGTATCGATCGTGCGTGAAACCGCGGCCAACGCGCAAGGACTCACGCTGGGCGTCGATTTACTCGCCAATACCGGTGGCAGCTTTAGTGCCAGTGCTGCGCCCGCGGAACATGTCCGCTTCATTGATATGACTGATATTTCGCGCTCAATTCGCCGCCGTATCAAAAAACTGAACGACGGTGAGGATCCGGCGTCGATGGATCTGCCGGGCGACTGGAAACCCATCGACGCACGCAACCAGTTGCTGCGCCTGCATTTGCTATGGTGCGAAGGTCGGCCACCGCGCGGCGCCATTACCGTGCCACACGAAAAAGAAGCGATTTTATCGTTTGGCATTGGCGAAACGCATTTCCTGCTGTCGGGCGATTTGTTTGACCAGCCGGATGTAAAACGCGAGATGAGCCGCCAGGAAACGAACGACATCGCCATGTTCGGCAAAGTCTCCGAAGCCACTACCCGCGCCAAATATGCCGAATTTAATTACGGCACTGAAACTTGGGGAATGATTGACGAGAGCAGGGGGGCATTCCGCCTGTTGCGGCCCGCGAACTCACCGCGCGGCGTGGCGATCGGTAAATTGGTCGGCATGAAAATCGGCAAGGAAAGCGTGTTTTATTTGGGCGTGATTCGAGAAATAGTCGAAGAGCCTGAAAATAATATCGTGGTCACCGTGTCCATGCTGCCCGGCAAGCCTGATCCTGTCGCCGTACGTTCCGGCGATTTACGCTCGCGCGGCAGCCTGACCTATGTGCAGGGCTTTCGTCTGCCACCCATGGACGCGCTCAAAATTCCTGAGACGCTCATCGTTCCTTCCGGTCTGGCGCAACGCGGTCGCGGAATTGATGTTTTCCATCACGGTCATGGCAATCCAAAACAAGTCACGCTTTATGATTTCGTCGAACGCGGGCTGGACTTTGATCGAGTGACTTTACTTTAGGCTTTCGCTGGCATGGATACGAAACTCTAGCATTGGCGGTGATTTTCGAGCACTTTTGCTCGAAAATTACCGCCTACAGGGGATCTTGAATCCATGATTCGGAGCGTAAGGCTATCTCGCTATCTACCGTCATCCCGAGGATCGGCAGCTACCGGAGTGTGCACCGTTTCAAAGCTCGCTGAGCACTCACTAAACCCTCGCCGACATTTTTTCCAGCGCTTCAATAAACACCGCCGCGATATTAAAACCTTTCTGGTCAAAAATTTCGACCATGCAGGTCGGTGAAGTCACGTTCACTTCAGTCAAGTAATCGCCAATCACGTCCAGCCCAACCAGCGTGAGGCCGTCAGCAACCAACGTAGGGCCCAGCGCCTCGGCGATCTCATGGTCGCGTTTGGTGAGCGCCTGTGCGACGCCGGTACCACCCTGAGCGAGGTTGCCGCGCGTCTCGCCGGCTTTCGGAATTCTCGCTAACGCATACGGCGCCACTTTGCCGTCAATTAAAATCACACGTTTGTCGCCTGCGACAATTTGCGGAATGTAACGCTGCGCCATCACGCTGCAGGTGCCATCAAGGGTCTGCACCTGCAAAATCGCATTACGATTCGGGTCGGTTTTGCTAACTTTAAAAATCGAGGTGCCGCCCATACCGTCGAGCTTCTTGACGATCACATCATCGTACTCATCAATAAAGGCGTGAATGCGGGCCATATCGCGCGTTACCAGGGTGGGCGCCATAAATTCCGGGAATTTCGCAATCGCCAGTTTCTCGTTGTAATCGCGCAGTGAGGCCGCACGATTCACCACCCGCACGCCCTGATTTTCGGCCATGCTCAGTAATAACGTCGCGTACAGATACTCCTGATCGAACGGTGGATCTTTGCGCATGACGACCGCATCAAATTCACGCAGCGCCATTTCCGTCTGCCCCGTAATTTTAAACCACGCATCATTATCCGCCGCCAGCAATAGGCTGGAAACCCGGGCTGATATTAAACCGCCGGGCATCATCACCATGTCGCCGACTTCAAACGCGAACACTGCATGACCACGTTTGGCGGCCTCGCGCATCATAAAAACAGTGGAATCCTTATAAGCTTTAAGGTGCTCCAGCGGGTCGGTGATGAAGGCGATTTTCATGCTTTATTTACGCTGCAATCAGCTTCTGTTGCGGCGCAGGAATGGCATCGACGTCAATTGTTTTCTCCAATTGCTCCAGCTCTTTTGCCGCGGCCAGCATTGCCAGTCGCGCCACCACGCCATAGGTGTAAAACCGGTTTGGCGGCGCATCGGGCGCACCCGCGCAATCTGGCGTGTGACAATCCGTTTCAAACGCCAGCGGTACAAAACTCATGCCGCGCGAGTTCAGGTTTTCATCCACGCCACGATCCGTATTGACACGATAAAAGCCGCCAACCACAAATTGATCCATCATATAAACCACGGGCTCAGCGACCGCACCGTTCACGCTTTCAAACGTGTAAACGCCTTCCTGGATGATGACCTCACTCACTTCCAGGCCCTCCTTCACCACCGCCATTTTGTTGCGTTCTTTACGGTTCAGTCCGCGCACATCGTCTGCCGAGCGCGCCGTCAGCACGCCCATGCCATAGGTGCCCGCATCTGCTTTCACAATTACAAATGGTTTTTCTTTGATGCCATATTCCTGGTACTTCAGCGTCATCTCGGCGAGCACTGCTTCCACGTTGGCAGCCAGACATTCTTCGCCTTCCTGCGCGCTGAAATTCACCCGTCCACATTGGCTGAATATTGGGTTGATCAGCCACGGGTCAATGCCGATAATTTTTGCAAAATCTTCCGCCACACGGTCATACGCGTGGAAGTGCAGCGTCTTGCGGCGTGTCGTCCAACCCGCATAAAGCGGCGGCACCACTTGCTGTTCAAGGCCTTTTAAAATATCCATCACCCCGGCCGACAAATCGTTGTTCAGCAAAATCGCACACGGATCAAAACCTTCCAGCGATAATCGATTTCCGTGGCGAATGATCGGCTCAAGCACCAGCTTTTCGCCGTTCGGTAGGTCAAGCGTGGTCGGCGCAGTAATTTCCGGCAGCAGCGAGCCGATCCGCACTTCCATGCCCGCGCTCAATAAAATCTTTTGAATGGCCGCGACGTTGGTGAGATAAAAAAGATTGCGCGTGTGATTTTCGGGAATCAGCAGAAACCGCTGTTTATCCGGACAAATTTTTTGCACGGCCGACATCGCCGCATGCACACACAACGGCAGAAAATCCGAATTCAAATTATTGAAACCGCCGGGGAATAAATTTGTGTCGACCGGCGCCAGCTTGAAACCGGAATTACGCAAATCAACCGAGGAATAAAACGGCAGCGTATTTTCAAGCCATTGATTGCGAAACCAGCGCTCGATCTGTGGCATTGAACCCAGAATTTTTTTCTCCAGGTCAAGCAACGGGCCGGTAAGTGAAGTGGTGAGATGTGGAACCATAATTTTTTCGACAAACTGAATGTTTTTGGTGGCTGCATTAACAACATCGCAGCAACCTTATTGCAACCACCTGAGAAACAACCAGTACATCACCCTTTTTTACGTTGAATTCGCTTAGATGCGGGCACTTGAAGGCAAAACAAGCCGCTCAAGCCGCACGCTGGGAACTGAAGTTTACCGCGTTTCAATGACCATTTTTAGCCGCGTTTGATCCAAAATTCACGAAGATATTTCACAGCGCGGATGATAAAATGTGACACAAAAATTTTTGAAAGTATCGCGTGCTCATCACCAGCAATATCACCATGCAGTTCGGCGCCAAGCCCTTGTTTGAAAACGTTTCCGTCAAATTTGGCGGTGGCAATCGTTACGGCCTGATCGGGGCCAACGGCTGCGGCAAATCCACTTTCATGAAAATTTTAGGGGGCGATCTCGAACAATCGAGCGGCGAAGTCGCCAAGGAACGCCATGAGCGGCTTGGCAAACTGCGTCAGGACCAGTTCGCATTTGAAGACACGCGCGTGCTCGATGTGGTGATGATGGGCCACACTGAATTATGGGCGGCCATTCATGAACGCGACGCGATTTATGCGAATCTGGAGGCCACTGAAGACGACTACATGAAAGCGGCCGACCTCGAAGCCAAAGTCGCCGAATATGACGGCTATTCGGCCGAGGCGCGGGCGGGTGAGCTATTGCTGGGTTCCGGCATTGCGCTAGAATTTCATAACGGTCCGATGTCGGTAATTGCCCCCGGTTTGAAACTGCGCGTGTTGCTGGCGCAGGCGTTGTTCTCAGACCCGGAAATTTTGCTGCTCGACGAGCCGACCAACAACCTCGATATCAACACAATCCGCTGGCTGGAAGATATTCTGAACGCGCGGCAATCGACGATGATCATCATCTCGCATGATCGGCATTTTTTAAATTCGGTCTGCACCCACATGGCCGATCTGGATTACGGCAACATCACGGTCTACCCCGGCAATTACGACGATTACATGCTTGCCTCCACCCAGGCGCGCGAGAAAATGGTGTCGTCAAACTCTAAAGCAAAAGAGCGCATCTCGGATTTGCAGGATTTTGTGCGGCGCTTCTCTGCCAATAAATCGAAGGCGCGTCAGGCCACATCACGCGTCAAGCAGATTGAAAAAATCAAAGCCGAAGCGATTGAAGTCAAACCGTCATCGCGCCAATATCCGTTCATCCGCTTCGATTTTGATGAAAAAGAAAAGCTGCACCGCCTGGCGGTTGAAGTGGAAAAACTCAACAAGAAATTTGATGGCATGCCCAAGCCGCTATTTTCGAATCTGAATTTAATGGTCGAAGCCGGCGAAAAAATCGCGATCATCGGCCCCAACGGCGTGGGCAAAACCACTTTATTACGCATTCTTGCGGGCGACTTGACGCCCGATCACGGCAAGGTGAAATGGGCGGAGAAAGCCAAGTCGGGCTACTTCGCGCAGGATCATGCGGCGGAGTTCGCGCGAGATGATAATCTATTCGACTGGATGAATCAGTGGCGCACCCAAAACGAAGATGAGCAAACGATTCGCGGTGTATTGGGGCGGCTATTGTTTTCCAGCGACGACATTAAAAAGAGCTGCACCATTATTTCCGGCGGCGAAGAAGGCCGCATGCTGTTTGGGAAATTGCTGCTCACCCACCCCAATGTGCTGTTAATGGACGAGCCGACCAATCACATGGATATGGAATCAATCGAATCGCTCAACACTGCGCTCGAAAAATTTAAAGGCACGCTGATTTTTGTGTCGCATGATCGCGAATTCATCTCGTCCCTCGCCACCCGGATTATCGACATCACCGATTCAGGCGTGACCGATTTTCACGGCAGCTATGATGAATATTTGCACAGTCTGGGCATCGCGGCGTAGATGCAACTACAGCGTTTTAATACCAGCTTTTTAACGCCCGTTTTAAAGCTTTCAGATGAATCCGCTGACCACATTGTTTTCCGTATCACCGATCCTAACCGCGTCGCTGGTGCTGGTCGCCAGCAATGTGTTCACGGCCTTGGCGTGGTACGCCCAGCTCAACAATCTCAATGACAAACCATGGTGGATCGCCGCTCTGATCAGCTGGGGCATTGCGCTGTTTGAAACCAAGTGCTTTGAGTTGGAATTTCTTTCTTAAATGCTTCATTTTGAACTTGATACCTGACAATATTTGCGCCAAGAGCCGCAAACGGCACACCATTTAAATACGGCTCTTTGCGGACCAGCACAGCTAAAGTCTCTACTGTATCTATTGAGCTTGAAGCAAGATCATGAGCGTGTTTTTGGAATGATTTGTCCAGCCAATGATGCCCGCCAACACGTACCATCGACATCCATTGATCTAACGCTTTAAAGATAGTTTTCGATAAAGCCGTTGGATCAAATAAATTGAATGCGCGCTGCCCAAGTTTCATAAAAGCGAATATGCCGACTGTACCGAGCAAGGTCACCACCGGTATCGCTAAAGCAATTCTAGGCAACTCGAACACGCGAAACGTAGCGAGCATTACACACAATACGGTCACGAATGAAAGGTATCGCAGGTAGAAATTTCCGGCCGGTTCGTGTGCAGGCAGATTCCGTATATTGTTAGGAACTCTTGCATACATCGCGCTTACTATTGCGCTCAGGCCGGCGTAATACAAACCAATAAACACACCTCCGATAGTACTTATTGCGCCTCAAAACGCTGTGTAGTCGCCATCATTCGGGACCTCACTGAAACCATTCTTGTAATATTGCTTTAACAAGGGGTCAATCGCTTGAAGCCCCACAGCACAAAAAATGGCGATAGGGAGTGGCGCGCCACTGAAGCTAAAAAGACGCTGTAAAACTCCATAGCTTTCACCCTCGCAGCGCAGACTATGCCGGATTGAAAAATACGTTGAGCGAAATTGGAAGGAAACCCGCTTAAGTTTGTTGCGGAGCCATCTAAACGTCTTAGTCTGATTTAAACGTAGATTTGTCATTTGTGTCAAAGGATACTGGAGCGAAAATTTGTTCAACATTATTTTAGGGGACAGACCACAGCTTCTTCTCCCCACCGATGAAAGGAACACCGTCAGCCACTGCCTTTCGCTTCTGCGGCTGCCTTTTTAAGTGCACCCAACATGCGCAGGTCTTCCGCCGTTAGTAGCGTTATGCCTTTTGCGTGAGCTTGTTGAGTATTTGCCATGCTCGCTCCTAAATGATCACTTTCTAGCAGTTGGTACCACAGGCAATAGGCAAAGGTCGCGCCGAATCATTATCAAACACGTTTCGCTGACGGGTCTCTATTACTGGCGCGGCGTTTAGAGCATAAACAACTGCTGATTCCCGCCAATGCCAGTTTTACAGGCGCAATCGCCCTCGCACAAATTCAATATGCACTTTCAAATCATAAAGCTCGCGCGCGAAGGCGAGTGGCACGCGCACGTTGTCCGCGCGGGCTTCGATTTTGTTAAGCTTGCCTAGAATATTTTCAGCGTCGTGGCTAGCCGGTTTGGCGTTCATGGCTTCACTATCGAGATGCCGCACCTCGGCGTACCAGCGATATATTCGTTCACGCATTCGCCAGTTGTACAGCGCGGGCAGCAGGCGCGCGGCGGGGATGCCGATGGCTAATAGCGGCACCAATAAAATCAGCGCACGCTCGACCCAGACGCTGACCCAAAACGGCAAATGCCGCTGTAGAAAACTCACGCCCGATGTGAAGTAACGATCCGCATCCGCATGGATCGGCACATCAGTGCCGCGCGTGGTCGGGTAGTCGCCGGCCTTATGGAACCAGCCGCTGCCGTGATGGATTTCTTTGGCGGCTTCGGCGAGGATGCGAATCAGCGCGGGGTGCAAATCATTGCGCACTAAAAGCTGCGACATGGCGGCGATCAATGGCACTTCTTCGGGCGGAATATTTTTGGCAAGATCAATCATGCCGGGCGCCAGTTTCACCGTAGTCAGCGAGGGGAAATGCCGGCTCAACGCAGCGGACTGCGCAAAGCCCAACAGCCGGATATTGGGTTCGCGCAGCAGCATTTGCACCTGCGCAGAGTCTTCGCCGGTGACAACCGCCACGGCTTCCACTTCGCGATTGAGCAGGGCGGTGGCGGCGGGAATGCCGTTCAAATCCGCGTGCGGCTGAGTTTCAATATCAATCCCATAGGCCGCAAATAAATCCACCATCACGCGCCGCGTGCCGCTGCCCCGGCTGCCGATGGCGATTTTTTTGCCCGCCAAATCACTGACCTGGGTGATGGTCTGTTTGGGATCGGCGCGGTAAAAAATCCATAGCGGCTCCGGGTACACACCGGCAATCGCCGATAACCAAACCGCATCCTCCATGGTGGCGCTGCCGGTCTGCGCAAACGCCGCCGACACGCCCGAATCATCATCCAACAATTTCGCGCGATTCTCCAACGAGCCCGAGGTCGCGCGCAGCTCGACGGTGATGCCGCGTTTGGCCAGCAGATCACGATAGCGTTCGCCCGCGCGATAGGCGGCCCCACCCTCAGCGCCGGTGGCCATGACGATGGTGCGCGGCGGCGCAGGCTGCCAGAGATAATTGATCACAAAAATCGTGACCGCGAGCCCCAGCAGCCACGGACCGACCAGCCAGATCCATTCGCGAATCGTTAATCCACGCCACTGCATTGGGGGAGTTTTCATTTTAGAGTTGCTGGGTTGATTGATGAGAAAATGCGGGCTCAATCATTTAAGTCTACAACATGCACATTCATATTCTCGGTATTTGTGGCACATTCATGGGCGGCCTAGCGGCACTCGCCAAGGACGCCGGGCACACCGTCAGTGGCTGCGATGCGAATGTCTATCCGCCGATGTCGACGCAACTGCAGTCGCTTGACATTGGCCTGCATGAAGGTTTTGATGCGGAGCAATTGAGTGAGTTCAAAGCGGATTTATATGTCGTCGGCAACGCGATGACGCGCGGCAAACCGGTGATTGAAGAAATTTTAAATCGCGGCCTGCCGTATATTTCCGGGCCGCAGTGGCTAGGCGAAAACGTGTTGCGAGAAAAATGGGTGCTGGCGGTGGCCGGCACCCATGGCAAAACCTCGACCTCCTCCATGTTGGCGTGGATACTGGATTACGCGGGCGTGGCACCGGGATTTTTAATCGGCGGGATTGCGAAAAATTTCGGCATCTCGGCACGTTCGCCAAAGGGCGATTCACCGTTTTTTGTGATCGAGGCGGATGAATACGACACGGCGTTTTTTGATAAGCGCTCCAAGTTTGTTCACTATTCACCGCGCACCGCCGTGCTGAATAATCTCGAATACGATCACGCCGATATTTTTCCGAATGTTGAAGCGATTCAAACGCAATTTCATCATTTGGTGCGCACCATTCCGGCGAGTGGTTTGATCGTCGCCAACGGCAGCGACAAAAATCTCGACGCCACGATAGCAAAAGGCTGCTGGACGCCGATTGAAAAATTCGGGCCAGGTCATGCCTGGGATTTCAAACGCGGTACTGAGGAAGGCCAATTCGATGTGCTGCTGAATGGTGGAAAAAAGGGCGAGGTCACATGGGGCCAAATAGGCTCGCACAATACGATGAATGCGCTGGCGGCGATTGCGGCCGCTCGTCACGCGGGCGTACCGACCAAGATTGCGATTGAGGCCTTGAACCAGTTTGAAGGTGTGGCACGGCGCATGGAAGTGCGCGGCGTGGTGAATGGCGTGACGGTTTATGACGACTTTGCGCATCATCCGACCGCGATTCAAACCACCGTGACTGGTCTACGCAAAAAAGTCGGTAACTCAAAAA
>JAYVYF010000245.1:0-2667 GCA_043784585.1 Burkholderiales bacterium | reverse complement strand
ACGAGCACTGCGACCACATCGCCGTTGTGCTCCGCAATTGAGCTAATCGCCGCGATATCGTTATACGGCACGCGAATAAAACCTGTCACCAGCGGCTCGAAACCAGCCTGGGCCTTGCGTGAGCCGGATGCGGCCAACGTGGCGAGCGTGCGGCCATGCCATGCGCGTTCCATGACGATAATCTGCGGGTTGGCGATGCCGCGCTGATGACCGTATAGTCGCGCGAGTTTGATCGCACATTCGTTGGCTTCCGCGCCGGAGTTACCAAAAAACACATTGTCCATATTCGACAGCACGCAAATTTTGTCCGCGAGTGCGGCCTGCTCGGGAATGTTGACGAGATTCGATGAGTGAATAATTTTGCCCGCTTGATCCGCAATCGCTTTCACCAGCCTGGGATGTGCATGGCCAACGCCATTGACCGCGATCCCAGCCAGCCCGTCCAGAATTTTTCGCCCATCGGTGGTGAAAAGCCATGCGCCTTCACCGCGCGCGAACGCGACGTCCTGGGGGCTAAAGGTATTCATTTGGTGGACCGATAACATGGGCACTCCTACGCGAAATAATTTCGTGAAGTAAAAGCAAACGGAAACGCAAATACTAGGGCAAACGACGATGCTGCGCAACAAACAACGCGCCAATTTTTTTAGAAAAAAATAATATGCAAAACTTTCGTCGGCGGCTCGCTTTGCAAAGCGAGTTTGAAATAGGTTGGGCGAGGTTGAGCATAATGCGCTGGGACGAAAGATCCTTAGCCGCTACACTTCGCGATATTCGTTGCCGATATTCATTTTTCAGCCGCAATCCATGTCAGCCGCCGCTCTCCAATACCATCGCTGCATTATCATCTCTCGCGATGCATCGTTCGGCCACGTGAATTTCGCATGAGCCGCTTGATATGAACAATGTCGAGTCGACTGCTGAGGAGAGAAGCGGTGTTCTGAAAAGCGACGTTGCGCAACGCATTCTCCCGATTCGTATCGTTATTCAGGGCGTCACGCTGCAGGGTAAAGCGTTTCGTCCGAGCGACTGGGCTGAACGTTTGTGCGGGGTCATGTCGACATTTGGCGGCGACGCGCAGATGCGTTACTCGCCTTATGTGCGACCGGTGATGCTGGATGGTGTGCGTTGTGTGGTGGTCGAGCCGTCACTGATCACGATTGAGCCACGGGCGTATCGGTTTTTGCTGGAATTTGCCAAGGACAACGACTTAGTCGTCATCAATCCCAGTCAAACCGCGCAATCTGCTGCCAATGATTTCTGCCCCATTCCGGGCAGCACGCTGGATTTACTGGCATCGGGTTAAATAGATTTAAAGTGCAAACCCTGGCATCCACGAGCTTCTCAGCATATTTTTGCTTCAAACGGCAATCTGGAAGAGGGCCTTGCCAAATTAAATTCTGGACTATAAATTCATCAAAACGCCGCATCCACCAGGCTTGCAGCTGCCACCATTGTTGAATCAACGCGCGACGCCGTCACCACGATGGTTGGCATTTTCTGTACGTGAATACGCGGTGCCGTGACTTCAATCACATCCATTTTGTAAATGGGCAAAGGTTTTAATTCAGCGGCATGCTGGCTGCTGGCGATAGTGGCAATGGCGGTCGCCAAGATACAGCCAATGACCGCCATGGCACCGATGCTGTCTTTAAGGTTGGCACTGTTTGCTGTGGTTACTGTTTTCATGGTCATCTCCAAAAATGTATTGTTTTGTTTTGATGGAGTGACTTTATCTGTGCATTCCCACACCCTCAATCGGCTTGCGACGAAACGTGAAAAACACGGCGCGAGCGTGCAATAACGGGTTTGGTTTGGAAATATCAGGATGTTTTATAGCGACTAGCGGCAAGACGACTAAATGCATTCTGTGCTGTGCATTCTTCATCCGGCGCCTGGCCTGGCGCGCCACCGAAACCCGCGCTTGTCCCGCTGATTCCATTCGCGACCACCCAGCGCTACTGGTCATTGCAAACAGGTGGTTCGTCACAACGCCAGCCTGCCGGGAGGTGAGTTGACCGTAAAGTTAGTCGATCTTAATTGCAGGGGTGCAAAATGATAGTGTCGACCAAGGCGGAATCGCCATTCAACGATCGTGCTGTGCCAGCAGTGGACGCAAGCGGGGCGGGACTTATTGCCGCCGCCTTGAGTAAGCGTTACGGCGACCCAACCGTTGTGAGCGATGTCTCCATCACGGTTCAGCCAGGCGAAATCGTCGGCCTGCTCGGCCCCAATGGGGCGGGCAAAACCACGACCGTGTCGATGATTTGCGGGCTGGTCAAGCCGGATCAAGGCAGCGTCATGATTTCAGGCGTGGATTCCGCAAAAAATAGTGATTTCACCAAGCGGCGCATCGGTTTGGTGCCGCAGGATATTGCGCTTTACGAAACGCTCAGCGCGTTGCACAACCTCGAATTGTTTGGCGCGCTGTATGGCTTGGCGGGTGCAGATCTGAGAGAGCGAGTCCATATCGCGCTCGACCTGGTTGGGCTGGCTGACCGCGCCAACGACAAACCAGCCACTTTTTCAGGCGGGATGAAACGCAGACTGAATATCGCCGCCGCCCTTGTTCACGACCCGGACGTGCTCATTCTTGACGAGCCAACGGTGGGCATTGACCCGCAAAGCCGTAACGCGATTTTCGATAATCTGGAAGCGCTCAAAGCA
>JAYVYF010000244.1:0-1796 GCA_043784585.1 Burkholderiales bacterium | reverse complement strand
CGTTCCAGTCATTTTTGCTCCAAGATGCACGCCCATAATCGACCTTGATTTATGGAACGGCCGACCGTCGATCAATCCGTCGCCATATGATTGACTGCGTGCGCTCCCGCACATACCAGAAATCGAATTTGGCTCAGGATAGAACAAGCTGAAAAAGCAGTTTACTGAGATTGGTGATGCAGCTGGGCATATCGTTTTAAGCCGAATAGCAAATTTAATTAACCGCGATTTTTCAGCGCATTCTTTTGCCTAGACGGCGGCGTCAAGTGATCCACACCTATTTTCTCGAACAAGGACCCTATGAAAGCAACCACCCAACTTCACCAGCTTGGCCAGCGCTTATGGCTCGACAATATCAGTCGAGACCTGCTGGACAGCGGCACGCTAAAAACCTATATTGATGAATTTTCGGTCACCGGATTAACCTCGAACCCAACCATATTCGATCAGGCCATTCGCAGCACGGCCGCTTACGACAACGCTATTCACAAAAAAGTGCAAGACGGGCAATCCGGCGAGGGATTATTTTTTGAGTTGGCGCTCGAAGATTTAAAACGGGCAGCGTTACTTTTTTCTTCTGTCCATGAGGCGACCGGCGGTGTGGATGGCTGGGTATCGCTCGAAGTGTCGCCGCGGTTGGTTCATGATGCCCCCGGCACGATCAAAGAAGCCGCCCGACTGCACACACTGGCGCAATGCCGCAATCTTTTTATCAAGATTCCCGGCACGGTAGAGGGCGACATCGCCATTGAAGAATCCATCTTCGCCGGCGTACCGATAAATGTAACCCTGCTGTTTTCAAATGCACAATATGTGGCTGCGGCGGAAGCCTATATGCGCGGCATCGAGCGACGCATTGAAGCGGGACTCGACCCCAAAATAGCATCCGTCGCGTCTATTTTTGTGAGCCGTTGGGATGCGGCAATAAAAGACGAGGTGTCCCCGCAATATCACAATCGACTCGGCATCGCGATGGCGATGCGCATCTATAAAACCTACCGAGAGCTGCTCGCTGGACCGCGCTGGCGGGCGCTGCTGAAGGTGGGGGCGCACCCTCAGCGGCTGCTGTGGGCCAGCACCGGCAGCAAAGATCCGGCCGCACCCGACACGCTTTATGTTGAAGCGCTCGCCGCCGCCGAGACGATAAATACAATGCCTGAAAAAACGTTAAAGGCATTCGCCGATCACGGCAGCGTCCATGCCGCGCTACCCACCGACGGTGGCTATGCGGAAGTGGTGCTCGAAGAATTCCACCGCGAGGGCGTTGATGTTGTCGCACTTGCCAAAAAACTACAGGACGAAGGTGCCGAGTCATTTAAAAAATCATGGGACGCGCTGCTGACCAGAATCGCTGAAAAAAGCGTTCAGCTCGCCGTTAAGGCTCACGTATGAGTCCGACGAATGATGATCAAACAGCGGGTTATTTATTGTCTGCCTTCGAATATAAATGAATCCGAAAATTAGTCCCCTTGCCGGAAAGCCTGCGCCATCAGAAATATTGGTGAATGTTGCAAAACTCGTCACCGCCTACTTTAGCGAAAGTCCGGATGCGTCAAACCCCGCCCAAGCCGTGGTGTTTGGAACATCAGGCCATCGCGGCTCGGCATTGGATTCAACCTTCAATGAGTCGCATGTATTGGCAATGACGCAAGCCGTATGTCTGTATCGACATCAACACGGCATCAGCGGCCCGCTGTTTCTGGGCATTGATACCCACGCGCTTTCCGAGCCTGCATTCATCACCACGCTCACAGTATTGGCCGCCAATAATGTAGAAGTAATGATTTCGGCGGGTG
>JAYVYF010000243.1:0-9949 GCA_043784585.1 Burkholderiales bacterium | reverse complement strand
GCAGCGACCACCGCCATATTTGCCAGTTGCATCTGCCAATCGCTATAACCACCTGCGAATTCGCGCACTTTGCCCTTGCCCTCAAATACAAAAACCTGTGTGGCAACGTTATCCAAAAATGTTCGATCATGGCTGGCCACCATCACCGTGCCGGGATAGCCCTGCAGCAATTCCTCCAGCAAATCCAGCGTCTCAATATCGAGATCGTTGGTCGGCTCATCCAGCACTAAGAAATTGGCCGGCTTGGCGAATAAGCGCGCCAACAGCAGGCGGTTACGCTCGCCACCGGAAAGCGATTTCACCTTCGCACGCGCACGCTGAGGCGGAAATAAAAACTCACCCAGGTACGAAATGACGTGCTTACGTCCGTTGCCATTGTCGATAAATTCGGAGCCGGGGCTGATGACGTCCGACAGCGTGGCTTCATCATCAAGGGTTTCGCGAAATTGATCGAAATAGGCGACGCTTAATTGGGTGCCAAGTTTAATTTTCCCGCTATCGGCTTCGAGCTCGCCGAGAATCATTTTCATCAGCGTGGATTTACCCGCACCGTTCGGGCCGATCAAACCGATGCGGTCGCCACGTTGCACAATGGAAGAGAATTTATCAACAATAATTTTGTCGTTAAATGATTTCGAAACATCCACTAATTCAGTGACAATCTTGCCACTTTTTTCGACATCCGCAATCGAGAATTTCACGTTACCCGAACGCTCCCGGCGCTGCGCACGCTCCTCACGCAGCTGATGCAACCGCGTCACACGCCCCGCACTGCGCGTGCGCCGCGCCTGCACCCCTTGGCGAATCCAGACTTCTTCTTCCTTCAAAGTTTTATCGAAACGCGCATTTGCGAGCGACTCTGAGTTCAGCGCTTCTTCCTTACGCTTTTCGTACTCGGCAAAGGAGCCAGGATAGCTGGTGAGTTGACCGCGATCAAGCTCAATAATTCGCGTTGCAAATGTTTCCAGAAAACGTCGATCATGGCTGATAACGAGGATCGCACCAGCATAAGACATCAGCGTTTTTTCCAGCCAATCGATGGATGCAATATCGAGATGGTTGGTCGGCTCGTCAAGCAGCAGCAATTCCGGCTCCGCCACCAGCGCACGCGCTAACGCCACCCGTTTTAGATTGCCGCCAGAAAGCCCGTCGATGGCGCGATCGGGATCCAGATTCAAACGCGCCAACACAGATTCCACGCGCTGCTCAACCTGCCAGCCATCGTGCGTTTCCAGTTCGTGCTGCAAATCGCCCATGCGCTCCAGCGCGTCCATATCGCCATGCTCGGCAGCGACTAACGCATGGTGATAGTCGATCAGCAATTTCGATACTTGCCCCAAGCCCGCTGCGACAGCTTCAAAAATCGTTTGACTTGCATCGAAAGTCGGCTCTTGCGGAACATAGGCAAGCTTCAGCGTGCTTGAGCGCGCCGCTTCGCCATCGTCTGGCTTAATTTGTGCGGCAATAATTTTAAGCAGGCTCGATTTGCCGGTGCCGTTGCGCCCGACCAGCGCGATGCGTTCGCCGGCATCGATTGAAAAATCAATCCCGTCCAAAAGTTTGACATCACCGAAGGCGAGAGACAGGTTTTTTGCGTGGAAAATGGGCATGAAAATATTTCGTAAAATTTAATATGCGGCATCATTTTTGATATGCCGCGCGATGTTGAAATGAAGGATGGCAGAGGCATCAAGCCGATGACAACCGCGAACGCATATGCATCACTCGCGCCTCGCGATTGCTGTAAGTAACCGCCAAGTGACCCCGCAGAAATGGACGCCACACCAACCAGCACAATTGTTTGGCAAATGAGACAGCCGAACGGCGCGCCACATTTATCCTGCTTCGTATTATCCCCCAACACGGTGCGTTCCACGCCTTCGCCGATTGATATCGCCAAACAGAGGCGTAAAAGCGTGATTAAAATCGTGTCTACAATTCGAGCCAACCGTGGTCAAGCACCGCACCCCTCATCAGCCAAATAAATTCCGGCTTTGCCGACTTAGCCCGGCGGACTTATTTACGCTAGAGCATCAATAAAAATTTACTTATGCCTCGGATCAAGCGCATCGCGCAACCCATCGCCGAGCAGGTTGAATGAGAAGACCAGCAAAAAAATTGACAGCCCCGGCCATACCGCCATCCACGGTGCATTATCGACATAGTTCTTTGCCGTGTTGAGCATGCTTCCCCAGCTAGGCGCAGGCGGCTGCTGACCGAGCCCCAGAAATGAGAGACTGGCCTCGGCAATAATGGCAGCCGCAATGGCAAGCGTCGATTGCACAATCAGCGGCGGCAATACATTAGGCAGCACATGCCGCAACGCGATACGCCAGTGCGGATTACCGACCGCGCGGGCGGCTTCTACAAAATCCTCCACTTTCACCGCCAGTACCTGCGCGCGGGTCAGGCGAATAAATATCGGGGTGGCGGAAACACCGATGGCGATCATCGCATTCATCAGACTCGGCCCGAGAAACGCCGCCAGCGCAATCGCAAGAATCAGAAAAGGCAGTGCCAGCGCAGAATCGGTCAGGCGCGAAATTATTCCATCTGTCCAGCCACCGACATAGCCTGCCAACAAGCCAATGGGCACGCCAAGCGCCATTGATATAGAGACCGATACCAAGCCTGCCAGCAGCGACGCCCGCGCGCCCCACATTACGCGTGACAGCACATCACGGCCCAGCTCGTCGGTGCCAAACCAATGTGCGGCGGACGGCGATTTACGAATCGCACTCCAGCTGGTCTCGACCGGATCTTGCGGCGCAAGCCAGGGCGCAAAGACGGCGATGATGATAAATAAAATTACGAATCCCAGGCCCAACATTGCCCCGCGCCGTCGAATCAGTCGCCGCCAAGCGCGCCTGCCTGGCGCGTCGCTATGGGATGTGGTCAAAAACGTTGCACCGCTAACCGAACCGCTGGCGGTTGAATTCCCGCGCAAATTCATGCGCTAGTCCCTCAGCCTGGGATTAACCAGAAAATAGGCCATGTCGGCGAGCAGATTCAACACGATATAAACCGTGGACGTAAACAGCACCACGCCCTGCACCACCGCGTAGTCGCGATTAAATACGGCATCAACAATTAATTTGCCGAAGCCGGGAATCGAGAAAACCTGCTCAGTCAGCACCGCGCCGGACAACAACGTGCCAAATTCCAACGCACCCAGCGTGATGATGGGCATGATGGCATTGCGTAAGGCGTGCTTGAGAATGACTTTATTTTCTTTCAGCCCCTTGGCGCGCGCGGTCCGCACGTAATCGGCGTTAAGCACTTGCAGCATGGCGCTGCGGGTATGGCGCATCAGCACCGCCGCGATAGCGTTTCCCAGCACAAACGCGGGCATGATCATGGACAGCAGATTCGCCTTTAAATCCTCGCTGGGATTCACATAACCCGACGCGGGCAGCCAGCCTAGAGACACCGAAAATAGCAGGATCATCAATATACCCAACCAGAAATTCGGCGTCGACAATCCCCACAACGCGAAGATATTGGCAAGATAGTCCCAAGCAGAATCTTTTGCAACAGCGGAAACAATGCCCGCAGGGATGCCGATCAAGAGCGCAATCATCATCGCCAGTGCAGCCAGTTCCAATGTGACTGGCAATTTATCCTGAATAAGCTGGCGTACGGGCTGCTGAATGCGCAGCGATTCGCCAAAATCGCCGCGCATGACCCCTGAGATCCAGTAGCCATAGCGCACTGGTAACGGCTCATCGAGATGCATTTTCTGGCGAAGATAGGCGACGGTGTTCTGATCCTGATCTTCGCCCGCCAAGATTACCGCTGGATCGCCGGGCAGCAATTGCTGTAGACAAAAAATCATGACCGTGACGAAAAAAACGGTGGGAATGACCGCCGCCAGACGTTTTAAAAAATAGGTGAGCATGGGAGCATTAATTTTGCTTGGATAACCTGATCGAGATTGGAAATGCGCTCACTACATTTTCAAGCCTTGTACGCGAATCAGGCCATCCGGAATGGTACGCAGGCCCGTTAATTTTTTGTTGTAAGCCCACAGCCAATGCCGGTGATACACATACACGATAGGCCGATCCTTCAACACTTCGGCGGCAATCTGTTCAATGATTTTACGGCGCTGAACAACATCAAGCGTGCTGCGCGACTTGTTTAACAGGGCATCAATCTCGGGCTTGCAATAGCCGGGGTAATTCAGCGGTTGCTTGCATGCATAGAAGCTGAATAGATTTCCATCGGGATCTGCGCGTCCGCTCCAATTGAGCAAGTACGCCTCAAACTGGCCCTTGTCGGCCAGATTCAGCGAGGTCGCAAACTCAGTTGACTGGATTTTGATATCAAAACCCGCTTCCTTCGCCATTGCCTGAACAACCTGCGCGACCTTCTGGCCATCAGAGGTGGTAGGCGTCATCAGCGTGAAACTCGGATTGGGAACACCTGCTTCCTTAAGCAGCGCTTTGGCGCGTGCGACATCACGTTTGGGCACGGGCACATTTTTTGCGTAGTAGGTGCTATTGGGGGCGACCCATTGGTTGCCCACCTCACCTTCGCCATCGGCCGCGACCTGGACGATGCCCGCACGGTCAAGCGATAACTCAAGCGCTTCACGCACACGGGCATCGCGCCCCAGCGGATTTTTCTGTGCCATGTCACTCTTGCCGGTGTTGATGGTGATACCTTGATAACCCAACTCGGTAATGCTGGCAACATTAAATTTTTTCTCCGCCCTGAGTCCGAAAATATCGTTAGACGCCACGCGTTCAATAAAATCCAGCTGCCCGGCTCGAAGGTTCGCCAGCCTTACCGTCGAGTCAACAATCGGCTGATAAATAATCTTGTCAAAATGGATCGCGCTCTTGTCCCAATAATTGGCGTAACGCTCCAACACGATACGATCCTGTGCCACCCGTTCGGCAAATTTGAACGGCCCAGAGCATACCGGCTTCGAACCAAACGAGTCCGGGTTGGCCTGCGCGGCCTTTGGCGACACCATCATGCCCGCACGGTCAGTCAGCACCGTCAGCAGGGGCGCAAAAGGCGCTGAAAGAATCAATTTGACCGTCATCTCATCAACCACTTCCACGCTGGTAAGTGGCAGCAACTCACCACGGCGGCTGGACCCTGAAAGGTTCTTATGGCGCTCGAGATTGAACTTGACCGCGAGTGCGTTAAATTTTTCCCCATCATGAAAAGTCACCCCCGGCCGCAGCTTTAACGTCAGTACCTTGTTATCTGCCGACCATTGATGGCTGAGCGCAAGCTGTGGAACGATGCCCAGCTTTTCATCAATATCAAATAATTTATCGCAAAGCCCAGCAAACACGATGCGGCCTACAAAGCTGCGCGCCAGAGTTGGATCGAGCACGTCCGGATCTTCAGCGAGACCGATACGCAATGTCTGCGCACCAGCACTGAAACTTATGAGACTGACCATAAAAAGCAATAACGCCGCAGCAACGACACTTGTTGAGGCCATTATTGCTGCGGCCCGCAATACGAGGAATGGTGAGACTGTTGCGACAACTAGGCGACGGGGCAAAATAGACATGCTCTGACCTCTTCTTTAAACAAACGAAATGACCAATCTGGCGCAATAGTGCTGATTCGGAATGCGGCCCTAAAGGATTTAATCAAACGGGTACCGACTTCTTATGCAGAAAAGCAGACTGCAAGTGCTCCAGGCGGCGATTAGTCACCGCTGATTTGGCAGCATTGTGCGGCTCCCGCAAGTCTTGTAGCGCTACAGGCGGTGCAATTTCGCGCCAGAAATGGCAAGCCACTTGATGACCCAATTCTTTGTCCAGAGCCGGCACTTCTTCAGCGCAACGTGCCCGCGCATGCAAGCAGCGAGTGCGGAAGCGACAACCCGAGGGCGGCGAAATAGGATTGGGCACATCACCCTCAAGCAAAATTTTTTGACGCTTCAAGTTCGGTTCGGGATCCGGGATTGCCGACAGCAGCGCGTGTGTATAAGGATGGCGCGGCGCAGAAAATAAGCTAGCCTTATCCGCATATTCAATGATCTGGCCAAGGTACATTACCGCGACATGCGACGCGATGTGTTTCACCACCGCGAGGTCGTGGGCGATGAAGACATATGCGACGCCCAGCTGGCGCTGTATATCCTGCAATAGATTGATAACCTGCGCTTGGATCGACACATCGAGCGCCGAGACCGGCTCGTCACAAACAATCAACCGCGGCTCCACCGCCAACGCGCGTGCTATGCCGATTCGCTGGCGCTGCCCACCGGAAAATTCGTGTGGAAAACGCTGTAAATACTGTGGCGCCAGCCCTACCAGATTCAACAATTCAGCGGCGCGTTCGCGCTGCTGTTGCCGGCCGCTAGCAAGATGATGCAGACCTAACGGCTCAATCAATGTCTGCTCAATGGTCATGCGCGGATTGAGTGAAGAATACGGATCTTGAAAAATAATCTGCATGTCCCGCCGCCGGGCACGCAGCGCGGCAACCGACAAGTTACTGATGTTTTCACCATCAAACCAGACATTACCTGAGGTACTTTCCAACAACCGCAAGAGTAACCGCCCAACGGTTGATTTGCCGCAGCCTGATTCACCAACCAGCGCCATGGTTTCTCCAGCTTGCAGCGTGAAGCTCACATCATCGACCGCATGAACGACCTGCCTGCTCTGGCGGAAAAAGCTGCGCTGCAACGGAAAGTGTTTGACCAAATGATCGGCTCGAAGCAGTGGGTGGCGCGTTTCAGCTGGCTGAACTTTAGTTGCCTGAGTTTTTGTTTCAAGCCGAATTGGCCTGGCTGCCGACGCGCTCATGCTGCCTGCTCCCAAGCTAACGGCGCTTTCCAGCACGCCACAAAATGAGCCGCGCTTAGCTCTTGCAAGGGAGGCGAGAATTCGATGCACTTAGCATCTGCAAAAGGGCAACGTGCAGCAAAGCGACAGCCGACGGGAGCGCTCGTGGGTGACGGGACTTGGCCTTCGATGGCGGCCAAGCGGGATTGGGTAAGATGCATTTTGGGAATGGAGCCTAATAGACCGATGGTGTAGGGATGCTGCGGCTCGGCGAAAAGACGTTCGACGCTTGCGCGCTCGACCAGCCGGCCCGCGTACATGACCGCCACCTCGTCAGCTAGCTCAGCAATAACCCCCAAGTCGTGGGTGATGAGAACGATCGCCGTGCCCGCATTGGTGCGCAAACTGCGCATTAGCTCCAGCACCTGCGCCTGAATGGTGACGTCAAGCGCCGTGGTGGGCTCGTCAGCGATTAGCAACTGGGGCTCACAGGCAAGCGCCATGGCAATCATTACCCGCTGGCGCATGCCGCCCGACAGCTTATGCGGATAAGTATCGATGCGCTGTTCAGGAGAGGGAATGCGTACCTTGGCCAACATTTCTATTGCACGTACTCGCGCCGCTGAGTGGCTGATATCGCGATGGCAGCGAATCGCCTCGATCAATTGATTGCCGATGGTAAAGGCCGGATTGAGCGAGGTCATTGGCTCTTGAAAAATCATTGCCATTTTGTTGCCGCGCAAATTACGCATGGCAGCTGGCGACAACGTTGTCAGGTCAGTACCGTTGAATAATATGGAGCCTGAGGCCACGCGGCCCTGCCCTTTGGGCAGCAAACCCATGATGGACAGCGAGGTGACACTTTTGCCACAACCAGATTCGCCAACAATTCCCAAGGTGCGACCTGCCTCAAGCGTAAAGCTGACGCCATCCACAGCAGAAAATTCTCCGCGGTCAGTCTTAAAGCAAGTGGTGAGGTCGCGTACTTCGAGCAGCGCATTCATGTGGCCAACCCTGCGTTATTGTTGCCTGCGACGTCGACGATGCAGCCCGCTCCACTCAATTCTGGCCGCACAATACAACAAACCATAAACCAAAGCATAAAAATTCCTGAACGATGTCGCCCGCGCTTTGGGCTTGGGGCTTAGGCTTTTGCTCGAGGTGTGATGACGTAATCTTTGGCTGCGGCCTGCACGCGTATAAAAGCGCCAATTGAAAATGTGCACTTTAATTTAAACACACAGTCTGGTTTCAAAGGCGCTTGCTTTGATCGCATTTGTCTCGATTGCTATCGCAACAGCTAGGCACGCAACATCGGCGTTGATATCGAAGCAAATCTTGCCCCATTTACGCACAACACAGATGGCATGTTGAATAAGGCCAGCGCTAAATTTAGCGCATAGTAAAACTCCCCCAGCTGACAGCCGGAGGAGTTTTACTCACTAGAAATGAGGTGCTCCGAAATCAAAATCTCGAAGCCGCCTAGCACTCCAAACGCCCCGCGCCCTAAAAACTATAGGTCAGGTTTGTGTAGATAAAGCGGCCGCGCACATCTGAGTAGCTGAGATCATAACTACCAATAAAACCTGAGCCAGAATTGGCGTACGGCGGATCACGATCCAGCAGGTTTTTTATGCCTGCCACCAAACGCAGCGATTTGAAACCGGTATAAGCCGCCTGCAGATCGTAGGTTTCATATGTCCCCACCGAGCGTAACGGGACCGTTGCAGCTTGCAGCGCCGTGCGCGTGTCGTAATAGGAATTCTGAAAATTCTGCGCCAGGGTGGCGCTGAAATCGCCTTTTTCAACGGTGGTACTCAACGTATGCTTCCAGCGCAAAACCACTCCCGGCACAGTGCCAGATGAGACGTTGATCGCATTAGAGAACGATCCGTCAAGGTTCTGCGTATCGTATTTCTGCATGTAAGTGCCATTGCCACGCACCGTAAGCTTGTAGTCGGGGCCATTGACCAAACGCGCTTTGAGATCAAGATCGAAGCCTTGGACATTGACTTTGCCGAGATTGGTCAACTGTTGAGAAATGCCTATGATACGACCCACGCCGCTTGGATTACTGTCTGCCGGGCCGCGCTGGATCAGCGCTGCATACGTGGTTGGGTTGGCCAAAATAGTAGCAACCGGAACGCCGGTTCGGATCACATCTTTCAAGTTAATTCGGAACGCATCAACTCCAACCGAAAAATCCTTATTTGGCTCAAATACGAAACCGAGGGTGGTAGAACGCGATTTTTCTGGCTTCAGCGTTGCATTTCCGCCATCAATGGTCACGAACTGGTTTGAACAATCGATATCCGTCACGGGACCACCGATCGGGCAGCGCACCAGATCACGCTGGCCGTTGGTGGTAATCCCGAACGAAAGGGGTGAGTACAAGTCAACCAAGGTGGGCGCACGAAAGCCAGTACCCACGGCGGCACGCAACAAGATTGCGTCTGCTGGCTGCCAACGAATCGATGCCTTGGGATTGGTGGTGGAGCCAACACGCTGGTAATCGTCGTAGCGAACGGCTATGTTTGCGTCTAAACCTTTGATAATCGGAACGCTGATTTCAGCATATGCGGAGCGAACATCGCGATCAGCGGTCAGTGGAACACCTGCGCCACCAAAGCCCGCCACCAGGAAATCTTTGTTGGTTTGGGAGGGGGCCAGATCGAGCTTTTCCCGGCGTACTTCACCACCAATCGCAAGGCTGACCACACCGGCAGGTAATTGGAAGAGTTCGCGTGAGCCCTTGGCATCAATCGTGGTTACCGAGGTCGTATTGACAAACCAGTTGCCTTTAAAAATGGTCGCCTGGGCAGCAGCAAGCGCGGCGGAATCAGTGGTGGTGCCGAACGGGTTGATAACGCCCGTGTTCAGCAGCGACAAATATTGGTTGAACAGTGGCCACCCATCCACCAAGTTTTCGCTGATCTTGTTTTTGGCATAAAGAAAAGAGGTGTCGTAATCCCAGCCAAAACCCGTGCCGCGAATGCCGGTTACGAATCGTGCATTGTCAGTGACGTCCTCTGTGACCCGTTGACCCGTTGGTATCGAGCGGAGCCGAAGCACGAGCGGCTGCCCAGCAATTCCGTTGGCTGCCGCAAATGCGGTAGGGTAGTAAGGGCTGGTCGGCGGGAGCAATGGATAAGCCAAGCCAATAAAACGCTGCAAACGCGGAAATG
>JAYVYF010000242.1:0-2418 GCA_043784585.1 Burkholderiales bacterium | reverse complement strand
ATAGGTCTGTGCTTTGTTTCTGCATTTGTGATCCCCTTGGCTTGTGCGCAATGTTTTTCTGTTGTGCAGTTGGAGGTGAGGGGTTTTTAGAAGTTCCCTGTACGAACCCGTGTATCGCGAAAGGTTTTACGCAATGCCGCAATACATCACGTCCGTATAAAAAGGGCAGTAGAAAAAATAGTATTTGCCTGCGAGGTCTCCAAGGATGCTTATTAGCACCATATAACCATTGCAGTAGCGAAGTGCCCCCAACCAATTCGCCACATTTTTATAACGGCATCGGCCTTGCACTCGCCAGCGCAGGAATATCACAACCGCCTTTTGAAAATCCAATCACCTTAAAAAACTCCCCCATTTCGGCGGGGCTTAACAGGCGTTGCGCCTGATTAGTCAGCGGCAAGAAGGTGGCGGCATCATCGGCATCATGCTGCGCTAACAACTCGGTGATCCCTGCCGCGAGTAAAAACTGCGCCTGCGAGGTGTAATTGATGAGTTCCAAACCGGCATTGATGCCCGCCTCAGCGACATCGCTAAAATCCACATGTGCCGTAATATCCTGCAAGCCGGGGTACAAAAAGGGATCAGTGTGGGCGTAATGGCGATAGTGGCACATCAGCGTACCGGTGCTGCGGCTGGGATGGTAAAACTCGGCTTGGCGGAAGCCATAATCAATCAACAAAATTGTGCCGCTTGCCAAACTTTCAGCGAGACTTTTGACTAACCCGCCCACGGCAGGAGCGACTTCGGTGAGGTAATTATTCGGCATAATGCCATCGGCAAAGCACGCCTGAATACGGTTGGCTATTGATTTCAGCGGGGGTGACACGACCAGATTGTCACGCCATACGAATCTTTCGTCGGCAAGGCTTGCCACACCGCGTTCATAGATTTGATCGCCCGAGAAATAAAGCAGATGCACCGGCAGCACATCCAACACCTCGTTCGCGATGATCGCACCTTCAAAGTTTTTTGGCAGCATGTCCAGCCATATTGCTCGCCCTGAAAGATGGTTGGGAAGCCGCGCCAGTGCTTGCGTTTGGCGCTGCCGCAAATCGGCGCTCACCTCCAGCAGAAAGTAATTTTTCGGCAATTGATTTAATTTATCCAGCGCCAACAGCACGTCGCATGCGAGCTTGCCAGAGCCGGGGCCCAACTCCAGCACATCGCCATGGGTGGTGCGAATGGTTTCGGCAATAGAGCGCGCAATGCAATCACCAAACAGCGAAGAAATTTCCGGCGCAGTCACAAAATCGCCCGCTGCGCCGAACTTGCGCGCGCCTGCGGCGTAATAGCCCAGGCCCGGCGCGTAAAGCGCTAAATCCATGAATTGCACAAAGGAAATCCAGCCGTTATGACGCTCGATCTCAGCATGAATATGGGCAGCGCAGGCGTGTGAATGGGCGAGCGCATCTGCGTCGGGAACCGGCAACGGCGAAGTTTGGGTGGCGGGGTGTGGAGTTTTCAAAATATGCGGTTTCAAATAAATGGTGCGTGGCGTCGGTTAGAATTAGCTTGTAAGTTTGAACGAAAACCCACGCCACGGAAATTTAGCCCCACATCCCGATTTCTCGTGCACCGCATGAATTGGCAACAACGATGAAAAATGACTCACAAAAATCCATACTTATTACCGGTGCCGCCAGACGCGTCGGCGCGTCCATTGCGCGAACGTTGCATGGCGCTGGCACCAATGTAATTGTGCATTGCAACCATTCTCGCGCGGATGCCGATGCGCTGGTGAGCGAGCTAAATCATGCGCGCGCCCTATCAGCGGCGGTTGTACAAGGCGATTTATTGGCCACGAATGCACTCGCAGGGCTCGTCGTTCAAGCGCATTCGTGCTTTGGCCGGCTCGATGGTCTGGTCAATAACGCCTCAACTTTCTATTCCACGCCCATCGGCACCATCGACGAAGATCACTGGAATGAATTAATGGGATCGAACTTGAAAGCCCCGTTGTGGCTATCCCAAGCCGCGGCGCCCTATCTGCGTGAGCAACACGGCGCGATTGTGAATATTGTCGATATTCATGTAGATCGTCCGCTCAAGGATTTTGTCGTTTATAACGCGGCCAAAGCGGGACTGGCCGGTTTGACGCGCTCTCTGGCGCTGGACCTCGGCCCTGACATTCGCGTCAACGGCGTCTCGCCTGGCGCAATTATGTGGCCCGATGACGATGCCAGTTATCCACCCGAGGAGCGCGAACGCATCATCCAGCAAACACCACTCAAGCGTATCGGTAGCGCAGAAGATATTGCCAGCGCCGTAAAATATTTAATGCTTGATGCGACCTATGTGACCGGGCAGATTCTGGCGGTCGACGGTGGGCGCGAGATCGCGCTCTGAGCGCGGATCCTATTGCGCAAACCGCCTCACGCTAAAATCAACTTATGAACACCTCAACAACCGAATCAGCCG